>CAZEJZ010000072.1:0-10268 GCA_964512415.1 uncultured Opitutaceae bacterium | reverse complement strand
GCTCGCCACCAACGCACGCAGTTGACCGAGGCCGAAACGGACCACTCCGAGAAGCCCGCCCTCGAGACCGGCCGAGGCCACGGCCTCGAACTCGAGCTGCGGATACTTCTCCGCCAACCGCGCATCCACCTGCTTGCGGCTGATCAGGAGCCGCACCGTGTGCCCGCGCCGCTGCAGCTCCTCCGCGAGTGCGATTCCCGGAGCGAGGTGCCCGCCGGTCCCACCGCAGGAGATCAGGAACCGGCTCATGCGGTCACCTCCTCAAGTCCACGCGTCGAAAGGCCGGCGCCGGGCTTACCCCAGGAACGCTGGGTGTTCGCGAGGATGCCGAGGATAAGTCCCATCAGCACGAGGTTCGAGAGACCCGCACTGATGAACGGCAGGGACATTCCCTTGGTCGGAAGAATGCCGGTCACCACCCCCAGGTTGATCACCGCCTGCAAGAGCATGAGCAGCAGGCATCCGGCCACCAGCAAGTAGTGAAACAGATTCGGTGCGCGCCGGAGATGAACGAGTCCGGCGATGAACATGATCACGAAAACAGCGACCACCCCGAGCGTGAACCAGAGGCCCAACTCCTCACCCACCACGGCGAAGACGAAGTCGGTGTGCGCTTCGGGCAGGAAGTTCATCTGCTGCCGCCCCTGGCCCAGCCCAGCCCCCTCCGTGCCGCCCACCGCGAACGCCGCGAGGGACTGATAGAGTTGGTAGGTGCCGCCCTGCTTGTTGCCCTCGACATCGAGAAAGGCGGTGAACCGCCGCAGGCGATTCGGGTTGTGGATGACCAACACGGCGAAGGCCATCGCCGCCGCGAGCACCGCCGGCAGGATGTACCGCCACCGCGCCCCCGCGAGGAACATCAAGCTCACACCCACCGCAAAGGTTAGGGCCGCAGTTCCGAAATCAGGCTCCAGCACGATCAGCGCCGCGAAACCCACGATGATCAGCAGCGGCTGCGCGAAACCCCGCCAGAAGTCCGCCAGCCTCGTCTGGTTCGCCGCCAGATAGTGCGCGACGCAGAAGACCATCGCCAGCTTGCCCAGCTCGGAGACCTGAAACCGGAGGCCGCCGAAGCCCAGCCAACGCCGACTGCCCTTCACGGAAATCCCAAGGCCCGGGATCAGCACGAGGATGAGCATCAGCGCCGCCGCGCCCCCCACCACCCAGATGTAACGCCGCGCGAGCTCAAGATCGACGCGGCTCGCCACCCAGCCGACCGCCACGGCCAAGCCCACCCCAATCAATTGCTTCGAGACGTAGAAGAGCGGACCCTGCTTGAACGCCGCACTTGCGCTGAAGAGAATCGTGATTCCGAGAAACGTCAGCGCCACCGCGCAGACGATAATCACCGCCACCGGGCTCAGGCTGAGCCGCGGACGTCCGGAATCGGTCGACACCCCAGAAGCGGTCATCGCAGAAAGATCAGGGCGCGGGAGTTATGACACGGGTTCACTTCAACCAGATCAGGAACCACCCGGTTCACGCCACTGAGTCCCCACCCTTCGGGGTTTCCTCGACCCGAATCACCGGCACCTCGGGCGCGGGGGTCAAGGGCGACTCACTCTCGGGCGTCACGACCGGGAGGAACGGGCTGGCCGGCTCCGGCTGCGCGGCCGGAGCACCCGCCGCGGGAGTCGCCGCCGCGGCCGCGGCGGCGGCCTGCTTTCCAGGGATCACGAGTTGCTGCCCCGGCCGGATCTTCGACGGATCCGCGATGTTGTTCGCGGTTGCCAGCGCACCCACCGAAATCCCATAGCGCTTGCGGATCGAGTCGAGGCTCTCGCCCGACTTCACGACGTGTATCAAGGCACCGTTCGCCGCCGTCACCGGAGCGGACGGAGCCGCCGGCTTCGCCGCACCCGGTTCCGGCAGGGCCGCACCAGGCTCCGGCACCACCAGCCGCTGACCCACTCGCACGATGTCCGACTTGAGATTATTCAGCCGCTTCAGCGTCGCGATTGTCGTCCCGTGCTGACGGGCAATCGTTCCGAGCGTGTCGCCACCCTTCACCACATGTACGGTGGCGTCATCCGCGGCCGCCGCCGCTCCGGCCGTCCCGGTCGCGCCGACAGCCGCGGACGCGGCCGGCTTCGCGGCGCTGATGATCAGCTTCTGACCGATCTTGAGGGAGGCCGTCTGCGAGAGCTGATTCGCCGCCGCAACCTCCGCGACGCTCAGATTATAGCGCTTGGCCACGGTCCACAGGCTGTCCCCACGGACCACCGTATGCGTGCGGGCGGGGGTCACGCCGTCCACCGCCACGGGCGCCACCGCACCGGCCGCCGGGCTGCCAGGCCGGGTCGGACTGAAGCGGACCGTCGCATCCACCGGCGCGGACGAGGCCGCCGGCTCCGGAGCTGCGGCCAGCGGCGAGGCGGACTCGGCCGCGGGCGCGGCGACAGGCGCGGCGGCGAGCGCATCGGACGTCTGGTCCGAGGGAGCGGCCGCCACCGTGTCGGCCGGAGTCGGCGGCGCTTTGCGTGCCGTCGTGCGGCAACCGGGCACCGCGAAAATCACGAGAAAGACCCCGAGATGGACCGCGAGGACGACACCAAAGATGTGCAGGATTTTCATGGTCGGAGGATGACTTTAAAGGGGGAGGGAAGCCATGTGAAAGCGAGGTCAGGTCAGCGCGCCGCAAACCCTTGCGCCGCCGCATAGAGGATGCTCTCGCGCAAGCCGGCGGCCCGCCACCACGCCGCGGCGAGGAGGAAAGTCTCGTGGGCGGGCTCCGCCTCGAACGGCGTGTGACGGAGGAGAACGTCGCCCGACGCGTCGTCCGTGGCCACCCGCGAGTCGGGCGGCAGGGTCTGGCCGAGCCGATCCGCCCAGCGCTGGACGGTTTCGCCGACAAAGACGTCTCCGCCCACCGCACGCTCGAGCATGCGCCAGCCTGCGGCGAAGGCCGCTTCCATGGATCCATGCCGCGCGGTCTCCTGCTCCAGCAGGTTCGTCCAGATCACGGCATCCGCCCGGAGGTGACGCAGGCCGAGGGATTCCCCCGCCTCCAGCCGGCTCACGAGAATCGAGTCCGGCGCGCCACCGCGCCGCGCCGCCACCACGCCGGCCAGTCCGCCGTCCGCACGCTCCGCCCCAATCACGTCCTTGCCGGCCAGATGCAGCGCCTGGGTCAGAAGGCGGACCAGCCGGGTCTTCCCCCGCGAGCCGGTCACCACCAGCAGCCGCCCGCGCCACAGCAGCGGCGCAAGGTCATTCTCCCGCAACACCACCCAACCCGCCGCACGACTCGCGGCCGCGTCCTCCGGCTGGTCTCCCAAGTCCGCACCCGCCGCGATCACCGCCAACCCCGGAGCGGGATCGCCCGCCGCGCCACCGAGCCGATCCTGACGCCACACCTCCACCCCCAAGCCTCCGAGCAACGCCGTCACGCCGGCCGTGGCGGGCTCGGAGCCCACCGCCACGACGGGGCGCGAGAGCAGCGGAGTCAGGAAGGGAGGCGGCTGAAGCATGGTCGGTCAGCGGAGTTTCAACGTGCCCAAGCCGATCAAGGCGCACAGGAGCGAAATGATCCAGAACCGGAGCACGACTTTCGTCTCCGGCCAGCCTTTCTTCTGAAAGTGATGGTGCAGCGGGGCCATCAGGAAGAAGCGCCGCCCCTCGCCCGTGGGACTGCGGCGCTTGGTCCACTTGAAGACGCCCACCTGAATGATGACCGACACCGCCTCGACCACGAAGACGCCGCCGACGATCGCCAGGGTCAGGGGCTGCTGCACCATGAACGCGATCACGCCGATCAGGCCGCCGAGGGCCAGCGAGCCGGTGTCACCCATGAACACCTCCGCAGGATGCGAGTTGAACCAGAGAAAGGCCATGCCGGCGCCAACGAGCGCCCCGCACACCACCGCCAGTTCGCCCGTCCCGGGCACGTGGCCAATCAACAGGTACTCCGCGATCCGTGCATTGCCGGCCGCGTAGGCCATGATCCCGTAAACCAGCGCCACCGTGATCGTGCAGCCGATCGCGAGCCCATCGAGGCCATCGGTCAGGTTGATCGCATTGGAGAATCCGACGATCCACAGGAACATCAGGATGAAGAGCGCCACCACCGGCAGCCCCACCACCAGCGGCACCTTCAAGAAGGGAATCCAAAGCTCGCGGATCGGCTGCGCACTCACGGGATGCAACGCCAGCGCCACCAGCGCCGCGAGGGTCACGAGGGTCTGCCAGACGATCTTCTCGCGCGAGGAAATGCCGGAGCGGTTGCCGCGGCGGACCTTCAGGTAATCATCCCGGAAGCCCACCGCCGTCAGAGATCCATACACGCCCAGCGCCACCAACACCCAGATGTTCGGCACCGCCCACAGCAACGTGCTCGTCGTCACCGCGGCGAAGATCATCAGCCCTCCCATCGTCGGGGTGTGCTTCTTGTCGAAGCGCTGCGCCAGATCACCGGTACGGTCATCATCGTAACTGGGCCCGAACTTCAGCCGCCGCAGCCAGGCGATCAGCATCGGGCCGATCACGAAGCCGATCACCAGCGCGGTCATCGCCGCGAGGAGCGTCCGCAGCGTGATGAACCGCAGCAGGCGCAGGGGCCCGAACAGGTCTTCGAATTCGGAAAGATAACTCAGCATGGCATCAGGGGGCTCAGTGCCCGGCCTCCCCCAGCGCGCGCTCAAGCGCATGCCGACGGCTGCCCTTGACGAAAACCGATCCGCGGAAGCCGGCGACCCGGGCGGCGAGGCTCGCCGCGTCCGCCACGAGTTCGATGCGCTCGGGGGCCAGGCCCGCCTCGCGCGCACCGGCCCTGACGGCCTCGCCGTAGCCTCCCACGAAGCAACACTGGTCACCCGCCCGCAGCGGCAGGCGGCGTCCGAGCTCACGGTGATGCCGCTCCGCCTCCGCGCCGAGCTCCTCCATCGCACCGAGGACGAAGAGCCGTGGCTCCGACTCCGGCGACACCCGCAGAAAGGCGTCCAACGCGTCGGCCATCGAGGCAGGATTGGCGTTGTAGCAGTCGACGTACACCAACCGGTCGCCGACGCGCCGCACTTCCGCGCGCAGATCACCCGGCCGCCAGCCCGCCAGACGCTGCCGCAGGGAGTCGACCGGCAGGCCAAGCCGCAACGCGACGACCAAAGCCAGGGCGGCGTTCTGCGCGAGGCCGTCCGACACCGGTCCCATCGCGAACGCGATGTCCGGCGCCGCGGAGAGCCGGAGCTCCGCCGCCGCCGCACTGCGCAGGAGTTGGTAGCGGGCCCGGTCCGCCCCAAGCGGCTCGCGCAACGCCGCCGGATCCTCGACGCGCTCCACAGTCAGCGTCGGCACGGTCAAGTCACGGAACGCCGTGTACTCGAGGCACGACGTCGGAAACACCGCCATGCGCGCGGCCCGAGGCAGCTCGGCCTTCTCGCGGGCCACTCCGGCGAGGGAGCCGAGCGCTTCCAGGTGCGCCGGACCCACCAGCGTGATCACCCCGATGTCCGGCTCGATCATCGCCGCGAGCGGAGGCATGTCGCCCGGGCCGCTGATCCCTGCCTCCACCACCGCATACGCATGGTCCTGCGGATCCAGCCGCAGCAGGGTCAGCGGCACGCCGAGATGGTTGTTCAGGTTGCCCCGCGTGGCCAGCACCCGCGGCTCGCCGCCGAGCAGCTCCGCGAGCAGGTTCTTTGTCGAGGTCTTCCCCGCGCTGCCCGAGATCCCGATCACCGGTCCACGGAAACGGCGGCGATGCTCGCGCGCCGTCGCCTGCAGGGCGAGGAGGGGATCCGCCACGACCAACTGGGGCAAGGGCTCCGCAGGGTCCGCCCGGGCCACGAGCGCCGCCGAGGCGCCCTTCGCCCGCGCTTCGCCGAGGAAGGCATGGCCGTCCCGGCGCTCGGTCCGCAACGCGACGAACACGTCCCCGGGCTGCAGCGCGCGGGTGTCCTGCGTGAAGCCGGTCAAGCCGCGCTCGGGCCGCCGCGTCCATTCTCCACCGGTCGCCCGGGCCAGGAATTCGGGACTGAAGGTCGGCATGATCCGCGTCAGCTCCCCCCGCGCGCGCCGCGCATTTCCAGCAGCGTTCGAGCAACCCGACGATCATCGAAGGGGACGATCGTGTCCGCCATTTCCTGATACCCGTCATGCCCGCGCCCCGCGATCAGCACCGCGTCCGCGGGGCCGGCCATGTCGAGCGCGAGGGCGATCGCGCGCCGGCGATCCTCGATCCAAGCCACGCGCGTCGGCGCGGTCACGCCGCGCTCGAGGTCGGCAAACACCCGCCCGACACCTTCCGTGCGCGGCTTGTCGGCGGTCGCGATCACAAAGTCCGCCCCGCGCTGCGCCGCGGCCAGCAACGCCGCGCGACCCGCCCGCTCGCGATCGCCCGCCGCCCCGAGCACCACGATCACGCGGCCCGTCGTGCCGGCCCGCACCGTGGCGAGCGCCGCCGCCAGCGGCCCCGCCGCGTTCGCTGCATCCACCACCACGCCGAAGCGCTGCCCGGCGTCGACGGGCTCCATCCGACCCGGCACCGCCGCCAGACCCGGGACGGCCGCCACCGCCTCCACCGGATCCCGGCCCAGCGCCCACAGGGTCGCCACCGCCGCGAGCAGGTTGCTCACGTTCGGCCGTCCAAGCAGGGGCGAAGCCACCGGAGCGCAACCGCCGGGCCAGACGAGGTTGAACCGCGCGCCGGAGGGGCCGCACTCCACCGCCTCGGCCCGCACCTCGGCCGCCGGCGACTCGCCGAAGGTCACCACGCGAACACCCGCGGGGATGCGCTCCCTCAAGCCCGCACCTTGCGGATCGTCCAGATTCACCACCGCCACGCCGGGCTGCGCACCCCACTCGCCGGTGAACAGCCGCGACTTCAGATCAAAGCACGACGCGAGATCACGGCGACACTCCGCCGCCTCGCCCGCCATGTTCGTGAAGACCACCGCGCCGAAGCGCACACCGAGAACGCGTTGCTGATCGATCCCCTGCGCGCTCACCTCCACCACCGCCTCGCGGCATCCGGAGTCGCGCATCTGCGCGAGCAGACCGAAGGTGTCCAGCGCCTCCGGCGTGGTCAGATAAGCCGGCACGGTCCGCGCACCGAGGTCGTAGTGAACCGAGCTGATCAACCCGACGCGCTGCCCACCCGGCCGCCCCAGCAATTGCCGCAGGAGATGCGCCACGGACGTCTTGCCGCGGCTTCCCGTTATGCCGATCACCCCCAGCGCACGATCCGGAAAGCCGTAGAAGCGCTGCGCCACCCGCGCGAGGAGTTCGCGCGGATCGGCGACCTGCAGGGCCGTCACCCGGGCAGGCAGCGCCTTCGGTAGCTGCGCGGACACGATCGCCACCGCGCCGCGCGCCACCGCTTCGTC
Source organism: uncultured Opitutaceae bacterium (assembly GCA_964512415.1). Lineage (GTDB taxonomy): Bacteria > Verrucomicrobiota > Verrucomicrobiia > Opitutales > Opitutaceae > UBA6669. Next base: position 2,949 of record CAZEJZ010000072.1, on the reverse strand, counting down.
CACGAAATCCGCCCCGTCCGCGCGTCTTCCCGGCAGGGCGAAGAACACTTCGCCCGGAGCGACGCGCCGGCTGTCGATCGCGAGCCCCGACACCGACCGTGAGAGCGCGCCGCGGACCGCCAGGATCTCGTCGACGCGCAGGAGGTCCGCCAGGCGGACGCCGGAGCGAAGCACCGGACCGGTCCACGTCGACGAAGCCCGGGGCCGACCTGCGGCATCACGCTGCGTCCGACGCATGCGCGCGGGAGGAAGCAGGTAGCTGATCATGGGCGTCCGCCCTCCAGCGCGAACAGCGGGCGCGCCAACGCCGCCCCGGCGGGCTTGATATCAAGGTACTGGATGAGTTGCTCGGCGATGCGCTTGAAACTCGGTGCCGCCACCGCCGCACCGTAGCCGATGCCACCGTTCGGGCCGTGCCCGTCGTCCACGATCACCGAGATCACCAGCTCCGGACGGCTGGCTGGGAAAAATCCCACGAAGGAGGCGATGTGATGCTGGCTGGAATAGCGGCCATTGATCAGCTTCTGCGTCGTACCGGTCTTGCCGGCGACCTCGTAGCCCGGAATCGCCGCCACGGGTGCGGTGCCCTCACCTTGCACCGTCACGCGCGACAGCATGGTGGTCATCGTCTTCGCGGTGCCGTCCGAGATCACGCGGCGGCGCGTCACCGGGGCGAAGCGGTACACCGTCTCACCCTGCGCGTTCCGGATCTCGCGCACGACCTGCGGGCGCAGGAGCTCGCCGCCGCTCGCGATCACGCCCATGGCGTAGTGAATCTGGAGCGGCGTCGCGGCCACCGTGTGCCCCATCGGGATGCGCGTGATGTCCGATCCGCTCCACTTGGAATAGTGCGCGAACAGGCCGCCCGCTTCCGGGTAGATCGAGGCCAGACCCGTGGGCTCGCCGAAACCGAACGCCCGCGCGTAGTCGTGCAGGCGCTTCTCCTGAAGCAGCATGCCCAGCTGCGCCGCGCCTTTGTTGGACGAATGCGAGATGATTTCGGAGAGCGACAGCGGATGCGTGAAGCGGTGGTCCTCGCGCGGCAGGTCGCGCATCCGGCCCTTGTATTCGACTCGCTCCAGCGAGCAGTCGAAGGAGTCGTGGATTGAGACGAGTCCTTCCTGCAGGGCCCCCGCCGCCGGCACGATCTTGAAGGTCGAACCGGGTTCCAGCACGTCCGCCACCGCGATGTTGCGCAGGCGGCGCATCTCGTTCGCCGGAATGCCGCGGTATTCGTTGAGATTGAACGTGGGCCAGTTCGCCAGGGCGAGCAGGAAGCCCGTGCGCGCATCGCTTACGATGATCGTCGCCTTCTCCGGCTTGGAGGCGGCCACGACCCGCGCCAGTTCCTCCTCCACCTTGTGCTGGATGACGGAGTCGATCGAAAGCACCACGTCGTAGCCGCGCGTCGCCGGGATCTCCCGCGCGCGGAACTGCGCCAGTTCCTGCCGCTTGCCATCCTTCTCCGACTCGCGCCAGCCGTCCTGTCCGCGTAGATAGAAGTCCGCCCAGCGCTCGATGCCTTGGACGGGCACGCCCTCGTCGTTGACGAAGCCAACGACGTGGGCGGCGAGATCGTTGCTTGGATAGGCACGGGTGAAGACCCGGGGCGGCGCGTAGACGCCGCGCACGCCAAGCTTCACGATCCGCTCGTACGTCTCCTCCTCGACCGCTTCACCCAGCTTCGCCCAGCGAATCCGCCGGCCTCCATCCGGCTCGTCTTCGTCGGGATCGAGGTCGATCGTCCCGTTCCCTTCGCCCACGACCGGGAGGGCCGAGGCCGGGCGCACCTTCGTGCGGAGGATCGTCTCCAAATCGCGCAGGGGCATTCCCAGGAGGCGCGCCAGCTCCGGCCACTTGGACTCGTCCTCCGGCCGCAGCACCTGCGGGTCCACGCCGATCGTGATCTGCGACCGCGAGGTCGCGAGGAACTTGCCCCGCGCGTCCAGGATGTCACCGCGCCGCGCCGGCTCGACCACGATCTGGCGCCGCACCTTCTCGACGAAGCTCGTCAGGCGCTCGCGGTCGATGACGTGCAGGTGCACGAGGCGCAGCGCGATGCCGGCAAACGCGACCATCACGGTCGCAGTCACCAGCACGATCCGGTAGTTGGAGGCAAAGCCCCGCGCCATGGTGTGCCCGAGAGTCGTGGGAGACCGCAGCGCCTCAGCGCTTCCCGGCCTCGCCTCCCATGCGGAAGATCACCACGCCCGAGCCGTCGGCCGGACGATCCGAGAAGACTTCCTGGTTCCGCAGCGCCGCCAACCGGCGCTCGGGGGACATCGCGACGCGGTGCACCTGGCTCTCCAGCGGCGGCATCAGCCCGAGCTTCCACTCCGCATTCCGCCGCGTCAGCGCCTCCAGCGTCTCCTCCGCGGCCACGCGGATCGTGGTCTCCGCCATGTTGCGCTCGACTTCGGCGACGCTCGCTTCCAACACGCGGGTCGAGTTCGCGGTCACCGAGATCTGGTGCCGCAGCCACACGGTGCCGAGGCCGATCGAGCCCGTGAGCGAGATCATCACGAGCGTGTACACGAGGAGTTGGTTGACGAAGGCGCGGTTGCCGAAGGGGCGCATGGGGCGGAGGCGGGCAAGCGAAGGGGGCGGTGGAAGGGGGCGGAGAGGGGGAAAAGGGAAAGGGCGGATCAGAGCTTGCGGAGGGCGCGGAGCTTCGCGGAGCGGCTGCGGGGGTTGCGCTCGATCTCGGCGGCATCAGGCACGATCGGCCGGCGGGTCAGGGGTTCGGCGACCCGCGTGAGCGCACGCTCGTCCTGCGGCCGCGCGTCGTCCGCACTCTCGGGCTGGCCGCAGAGCCGGCGGAAGGCCTGCTTGACCGGGCGATCCTCGAGCGAGTGAAACGAGATCACCGCGAGCACCCCGCCCGACCGGAGCTTCGCGAACGCCGCCGGCAGCGCCCGCTCCAGCGCTCCCAATTCGTCGTTCACCGCG
>CAZEJZ010000071.1:0-10323 GCA_964512415.1 uncultured Opitutaceae bacterium | reverse complement strand
GGTCCAGTGTGTAGGACTTGCCCTCGAGCTCGAACTTCCCGCCGGCGATTCGATTGGCCACGCGTCCGGTGATGCAGCCAAAGTACACGGTGCCATTGTGCTTCTCGTAGTCGGCCACGGTGTCGAAGCCGAGCGCGATGTCGGCGAGCTGGCCTGTGCGGTCGGGGACGTGCAGTTCGGTGACGATGCCGCCGAGCGTGATGATCTTGGCGACGAGGCCGTGCTGGTTCTTCAGCGTGTAGCGCTCGACCGCAACGCCCTCGTGCGTCGTGCCGAAGTGGTCTTGAGTGACCTCGGCGCGGACGAGCGTGGAGGCAAGGCCGAGGGCGGTCAGGGTGATGAGGAGGGGTTTCACGGGGCAGTGAGCGGAATGGGAAAAGATTCAGGGGCCGGGTCATGGTGTGGCGGGGTCGTGGTCGACGACTCCATCACTCCGTCCGGCGTCTCAGCACCAATGGGCGCCGATGGCCTCGCTGTGCACCGCGTAGAGGCTGCGGCTGGCGGTCATGAAGAGGCGGTTTCGGCGCGGGCCGCCGAAGCAGACGTTGCTGCAGACTTCGGGCAGCCGCACCTGGCCGATGCGTTTGCCCTCGGGCGAGAAGACGTGCACGCCGTCGTAGCCTTCGCCGACCCATCCCGCGCCAGCCCAGACGTTGCCGTCCTGGTCGCACCGGATGCCGTCCGCCAAGCCGGCGACCTCCTTGCCGTTCAGGGTCATCTTCATCGAGGCGAACTCGCGGCCGTTCCTCAATTTTGTCCCATCGACGTCCCAGACCTTGATATTCTTCGGCGCATCCGGGTAGTGGGTCGCGCCGGTGTCGGCCACGTAGAGCTTCTTGTAGTCGGGTGAGAAGCACAGGCCGTTCGGCTTGAAGATTTCGTCGGTGACCTTCTCGACCTTCCCGCTGGGATCGATGCGGTAGACCGCCTCCTTCAGGAAGAGCTCGCCCTTGTGCCCCTCGAAATTTCCGAGGCTGCCGTAACCGGGATCGGTGAACCAGAGACTCCCGTCCGGGTGTCCGGAACCGTCGTTGGGCGCGTTGAACGGCTTGCCGTTGAAGGTGTCGGCGAGGACGGTCACCGAGTTGTCGGGCTCGTAGCGCACGACGCGGCGGTTGCCGTGCTCGAAGGAGATCTGGCGGCCGGCGCGGTCGAAGGTGTTGCCGTTGCTGTGGCCGGCGGGTTGGCGCAGCGCGGTCACGCGGCCGTCGTCCTGCAGCCAGCGGTGCTGCACGTCATTGGGAATGTCGCTCCACACGAGGTAGTTTCCCCAGCCGCTCCACGCCGGGCCCTCCGCCCAGTACATGCCGGTGTGGAGGCGCTCGATGGGTGACATGGCGATTTTGTACTTCTCAAACGCTTTCTCGAGGGCGACGACATCCGGCTCGGGATAGCGGACGGGCGCGGCGCCCGGACCGAAGTCGCGGGCCAGCAAGGGAGCGGCCGCGAGAGTGCCGATCGCGGTGAGGAAGGAGCGTCGGGAGGTGGGGGTGGGAGTCATGATGGTTGGGGTGAGAGGGCGGGGTGAGTTAGTCGTGGAGCCGTTCGTCGGAGTGGATGAAGGCCCAGCACACGGCGCCGAGGAAGTAACTGAGCGCGAAGAGGCTCAGGTTGACGGCCCAATTGTTGTTCGTGGCGGCGAGGACCAAGGGCACGACCATGGGGGCGATGGCTCCGCCGGCGTTTCCCATCATGTTCATGCTCCCGGAGAGCGCGCCGGTGTGGCGTCCGCCGATGTCCATGCACGCGCCCCAGGCCGCGGGCATGGCGAGATCGCTGCACAGGGCTGCGAGGCCGATGGCCAGCACGGACGCCACGGGGGTGTGGAGCTGGATTGAGACGAGCAGCATCACGCCCGCCGCGCCCATGCCCAGCACGCCCAGCCAGCGGCGCGTGCGGGCGATGCTGCCGAGCCACGCGTCCAGCCGTGCCGACAGCAGACCCGCGAGGATCGAACCGATGCCGCCGAAGAAGAGCGGCACACAGGCCAGCAGGGCCCGTTGCAGGTCGCCGATGCCGGGGAACTGCTCCTTCAGGTACGTCGGAAACCACGTGATGTAGAAATACCACGCATACGACATGAAGAAATACTGCCCCCAGAGCATCCACACCGTGCGGGAGGCGAGGAGCTTGCCCCATGGGATGGAATGATCCCCGACCGAGTGCGTGGTCCCGATGACCGCCAGTTCGCCGGCGTTCACCGCCGGATGGTCCTTCGGCTGGTCGCGGAACCAGCGGAAGAAGGACATCGCCCACACCACGCCGAGCAGGCCGAAGATCAGGAAGACCCACCGGTAGTGCAGACCGAGGCCCGCCTTGCCGTCCCCGCCGCTCGCCAGCATCCAGCCGACCAGCAGGGGCGTGAAGGCCCCGCCCCAGCGGGCGCTGAGCCAGAGGACGCCCTGGGCTCTGACCCGCTCGGCGACCGGGAACCAGTTCGTGAACGCCTTGGTGATGTTCGGAAAGCAACCCGCCTCGCCCACGCCGAAGAAGAAGCGGCAGACGACGAGCGAAGCGAGATTCCACGCCCAGCCGGTCGCGACGGTGAAGAGTGACCACATCGCGACGATCCGCATCAGCATCGCTCGGGGCCCGAAGCGATCGCCGAGCCAGCCGCCGGGGATTTCAAACAGGGCGTACGCCCAGCCGAACGCGGCGAAGGCACAGCCCATCTGAACCTTCGTCAGTCCCAGCTCCGCCTGCATCGCCGGAGCGGCCTGCGAAATGCAGACCCGGTCCACATAGGTGATGATCGCGAGCGTCGCGGCGAAGAAGAGCACCACGCGGCGGGTGCGCGACGGAACGGGTTCACTCATGGTTTGCGGGGTGCGGAGGGTGAAACTCGATCCAGTTCAGGCCGAGCACGGTGCCTTGGTCGGCGCAGCGGGCGACGACGCAGACGTCGGTGAGTCCGGCGGCATTCACGAGCGTGACGGGGAGCGAGCGAAATGCGTTGCCGTCGCCGGCGCCGATGGTTGGCACCTCGACGCGGGCGAGCAAGGCGCCGGAGGGTGAGCCACGGCGGAGTTCGAGCGTGCCGCCCTTGGCATCGAAGGAGCCGGCGCGGACCGTCACGCGCGAGACCCCGGTCAGGTTGAGGTCACGCCAGAGGAGGTAGGTGCCGTCCTTGAAATAGCCGACGATGGACTTCTCCCCATAGGCATGCTCGATGACCGCGATGCCGTGATTCTCGTCGGAGAGCGCGGCCTTCTTGCGGCGCGAATGGAGGACGAGGGATGCCTCGCCGCGGAGAGGCGGCATCGTGCCTTGCTTGCCGTCGTCCGTGTAGGCCGCGGTGAGCGTAATGACCCCTTCGTTCACGAGCGCATCCTCGGCTGGGCGCGGCGGAGCGACGTAGGTGCCGCCGGGTCCCGACAACGGTGGACTCGACGGGTCATCCTTGAGCGCGAGCACCCAGGCGACCATGCGACGCGTCTGATCGAGGGTGTGCTGCGGATGCGGCGGCATCGGCAGCTGTCCCCACGCGCCGCTGCCGCCGTTCAGAACTTTCTGGGCGAGCCGTTCGGCGGCCGCGGGGTCGTCCTTGTAGCGCAGCGCGACGGCCTTGTACGACGGTCCGGCGGAGGGCGTGTCCGCCATGTGGCAGGCGAAACAGGTGCTGGCTCGCATCAGCTCCAGCCCGGGATCGCGCCGGGCGAGGTCACCCTCAGCGGCGAAGCGCCGGCCGCGGAACTCGCCTTGCACGGTGATCAGATTCGTTTGCACGCGGTCGCCGTCGGTTTCGCTGACGGATACGCGGTAGTCGATACCCGACCCCCAGTCAAAGAAGGATCCGTTCGCGGGCGACTCGAAACGCACCGCGGGGCGCCCGTTGCCGACGTGGATCGTCTCGTTCGCCGAGCTCGTTGCGCCGCTGGCATCGGTGACGGTGACGCCGATCTCGTACCTGCCGGGCTGTGCGAAGGTGTGTGCGAACGTCGCGCCGCGTCCGGTCTGTTCCTGTCCCGCCAGCGTCCACCGGTATGTCAGGACATCGCCGTCGGCATCGGTGGAGGAAGAGGCGTCGAAGGCGAGCGCGAGTGGAGGTCGGCCCGCCGTCTCGCTGGAGGTCATGCGGGCCACCGGTGGGCGGTTGCCGCGCCGATACACGACGCGCGTGATGCGGCTGTCCTGATTCTCCCACCACAAGTCGCCGTATTCGATCATGTACAGCGCGCCATCGGGCCCGATCTTCAAGTCGATCGGGCGGCGCAGGGTCCATGTGGGGACGAACGGTTCGATCTCCGGTCCAGCGGTGCCCAGCTTCACGGTCTGAACCCAGTTGCGCATCCAGTCGTAGATGAAGAGGCGGCCATCGAGGCTTTCCGGGAGCTTGAAAGGAGAGGGGTTGGCCGCGTCGTAACGGTAGACCGGTCCGGCCAGGATGGTGCGGCCGCCGCTGCCCAGCGTGGGGAACTGCGCTGAGGGCAGGCTCGAATACCAGATCAGCGCGGGTTGGGCGGGTGGGAGTTTCCGGATGCCGGTGTTGCGCGGCGAGAGGTTCTCCGGGGACCGGGGATCGTAGCGCGGGCCCGGTTTCTTCGCGGCGAAATCGTAGAGCGGCAGCGCTTCGTTCGGGCCGACAAAGAGCGGCCAGCCGAAGTTGCCGCCGGTCCGCGTGGCATTGATCTCGTCGTACCCGTGCGGCGTCACCCCCAGGGTCGGGGGTAGGTTCGGTCCGACGTCGCCGAAGTAGAGCGTGCCGGTCGTGTCATCCACCGAGAGGCGGAACGGATTGCGCACCCCCATGGCGAAGATCTCCGGCCTCCCGTCCCGGCCGTTCGCGAAGAGATTGCTCTGGGGGATGGCATAGCCGCCGTCCGGCAGCGGATGGATGCGCAGCACCTTGCCGCGCAGGTCGCGCGAATTCGCGGCCGAGCGGAAGGCGTCCCAGTTCTTGCGGTCCGGACGGGTGTCCTGCGGCAGGCCGGGATCATGGTGGCAGTTGTCGCCGGTGCCGATGTAGAGATCGCCCTTCCCGTCCATCCACATCGCGCCGCCCATGTGAAAGACGTGCTCGGTGTCATAGGGCCAGGAGAGTAACTCCACTTCGGAGTCCGTCGGCATCTTCCCATCCTTCACCGTGAAGCGGCTCACCCGCATCGTGCCCTGCTTCGCGAGGGGGCAAAACAGGACGTAGAGGTGACCGCTCCGCTCGAAGTCACGCGCCACGGCCAGGCCGAGCAGCCCCACCTCACCCTTCGCGTGCGTCGGCACGTGTCCGAGTTTGCTCACCGTGCCGGTCTTCGCCTCCCAGCGCTGCACCCCGCCGGCGTATTCGATGAAGAGCACGTCGCCGCCGGGCAGGACCTCCATCTGGATCGCGTCGCGTGCCTTCGCCACGAGGATCTCCTTCTCGAAGCGTTTCGGATCAACCGGCTCTGCGGCGGCGGCCCATTGAGACGGCGCTGCGAGGCCAAGCAGCGCGGCGACGCACGCCGCATGAAGCGTTGGGTTCATAGGCAAGGGAGGCGGTCCGGCCCGGTCCGCGGAGGGAGCACCCGGGCCGGATCGTCGTGGGAATGCCATGGGCGGTGTGGCGCTTGGCTCGCTCCTGGTCCGCGATTCCGACGAGCCGGAGTCGCCGCGGGATCAGCAGGATTCGGGAAGCCGCCGAGCCGGCCATGGTCGTTCGGGATCCTCATCGGAGTATGCTCGTTGCCACGAAGACCGACGCGGGCATCGCGTCTATCGGGCGAGATAGCCCCCATCGACCGGCAGGTCGCTGCCGGTGATGAATGAGGCGTCCTCGCTCGCAAGAAACGCAACCGCCGCCGCGACCTCCTCCGGGCGCCCTTGGCGATTGAGGAGATGGAGCGCGCCGACGCGGCGATTCTCCGTCTCGTAGTCGAGTCCGAACTGCTCGCAGTAGTTGCGGAATGCCGCCGTCTCGATGTACCCCGGGCAAATCGTGTTCACCCGGATGTTGTGCTTGGCCAAGTCAATCGCCCAGCACTTGGTCAGCCCGCGAATCGCAAACTTGGTCGCGTTGTAGGTCGCGAAGGTGGCCTGGCCGACGAATCCGCTGATCGATGAAAGATTCACGATGCTGCCTCCCCCGGCCTCGATCAGCTGAGGCAGGACGTGATGCGTGACCCGCGAGGTGCCCCGGATGTTGACCTGGCAAATCCGGTCCATCTCCTCGACGCTCGCTTCGACGCCCCGGAAGAGGAAGAGGGCGGCGTTGTTGACGAGGATCGACGCCGGTCCGAGGTCTTTTCTTAGGCGGCTGATGGCGTCCGCCAGCTCCTCATCGACCGCGACGTCGCACCGCTGGAAGCGGAACGCATGGCCGAACTCCTTGAGTAGTTCCGGCCGTGGTTCCTGGCGGTCGATCCCCGCCACGACACATCCCTCGGCGAGCAGCCGCCGCGCCGCGGCCTCGCCGAGGCCGTTGGCGGCTCCGGTCACGATCGCGATTCGGTTGATCAGTCCCTTCATGGTCGGCGGTGGTCAGTAGCGGCAGAAGGCGCGGACCAGGGAACCGTCCGCTCCCTCGAAGTTCAGGGGGACCGCGAAGAACTCGACAACCGGAGCGGGGACCGAGGCGAGATTCGCGAGGCCCTCCACGATGACGACCTCGCGGTTGAAGAAGATGCGGTGGACTTCGAGATGGTCGACGGGGTGGATGGACGCCTGCTCCACCCCGATCAAGTGAATGCCGAGTTCCTCGACGAGGTACGTCGCAGCGTCCCGCGAGAAGCCGGGGAATGAGTCGTGGTAGGCGGGTGTCTCCCAGTGCCTGGCCCACCCGGTCTTTACCAGCAACTTGCCATGGCGTTTGATCTCATCGGCGTGGGGGAGAAAGTCGGCGGGCGTGAAAAGCGCCCCCTTCACGCCTCGGTGCTGGAGATCGATGACGAACGCTGGCCCGACGCAGTGTTCGAGGGGAAGCGCGGCGGCATCCTTGCCCCCGGCCACGCAATGCAGCATCGCGTCCAGATGAGTCCCGGTGTGCAGGTCGGTGCTGACATGGAGCATGTTGTAGTGGCTCCATTCTATGCCCCGCATCGGCCAGCCGAGAATCTGGGCGCAGCCGGGAAAACCCTGGGTTCCGAGCCGGATGCGGTGGGAGAGGTCGTGGAAGGTTCGCGCGGCCATGGATCGTCGATGGTACGGAGCTCGCCGGCCAGAATGGTTGCAGGATCCGGCGGTGAGCGAAGGCTCTGGAGCGTTCGGGGCTGGGGCAGGCCCCCGGGCGGGAGGGCGCGGGGAGACTGTTCTTATCAAGGGCTCGTTCCACCAAGGACGGCCAGCCCTTTTGTAGTTTCCTGTAAAACAGGCCGGGCCGGAGGCCCGACGCGAGGAATCAGGCTCTGCGGGATCAGGCCGCCGGGGGTTGCCTTCCCGGTTCCTATCGGACCGGGTGGGCGGGGCGTCAGGTCAGTCGCCCGACGGAATGCCGCGCGGAATGAGGGGGATCCAAGCGACAGGGTGATGCTTCCGATTGATCGCGTGATCGCCGCTCTGCGGTGTCAGATGGCGTCGCTCGGCTCAGAAACCGCTTAGCATCGGGCTTCACTTCGCGGCGTGCCGTGATGGACGTGGCACTCGCCGCTGGGTGGTGGGGCGGGTGAGCGTGGGCTTCACGGCACTTCCCTAGCGGGTTCGGGCGGCCTTTGCCGGGCTGGGTACCTGCTGATACACGGCGAGTCTATCGATGATGGTCTCACCGCGATCCACGAAGAGGCCGAGCCCGGGCCGGGTGCGAACGAATTCCCTTGGGAAAGCGCCGTGCAGAATGAGTTCACCGTCCACATACAGTTGATAGCGGGCACCACGGGCGCAGAGCCGGAGGTGATAGGCGCGGTTGGGCTCGACCTTGAACAGGCGGCGGTTCATGGGGGAGAACATGACGAGCGATGCGCCGAAGACGCAGCCGTCCTGGGCGTCGAGCGCGAAGACATAATCGCCCTTCGGAGACGGCGTGCGGCGGTCGGCCCGCAGTACGAGACCGGCGGCGATGCCGCTTTTGAGCGTCACGGTTGCCTCGATCTCCATGTCGTCGGCACCGAAGCCGAGGTCCGCGACTTGCCAGCCGGTGCGCGACTTGCCTCGGTACGCTCCATCGGCCTCCAACCTCCAATGGCCGGCGGTCAGGCCGCCCGTGTGGTGCGTCAAGAGATCCGCCGGCGCGGGAAGTTTCGCCGGAAGCAACGACCGGCCGCGCCAGGCGTTCTGCCGCGGGTTCCACATTAGCCGCAGTCGACCGGCAGGGGTGACGTCAAGCTCGAGAGGTGGCGAAAGAAACTGGCCCTCTTGGAACAGGGCGTAGCGTTTCCCCTCGAACTCCACGGTGCTCACGGTGTTGCCCGCCGTGGGATCGCCGCCCAGAAGCGCGTAACCGGGGGCGGACTCCCGATACGGGCCCTCGGGCCGGTCGGCCACCGCGACGATGGTGCCGCGAACGACGTTGGGATCGGAGAAGCCGCCGCGATTGCCGTGTCCGTGCGTGGAGAGGCAGGTCATCCACCACTTGCCGGCGAGGGGGAAGACATCTTGCGCTTCCACCTCGCCGTAGCGTTTCGGGTGAAAGGCGGGTGGCATCTGGTCCCAGTGGATGAGGTCCCTTGACCGCGCCACGGCGATACAGGCAGCCTCGGCCTCTTCCTCCGCTGGAACCGTGGCGGCGTAGAAGCCGATCCAGCCATCGCCAGCCGGGTCGCGAATGATCTTCATGTCGCGACAACCGACCTTGTTGCCGGGCTCCGGCTTACCCTCGTGAACGTACCAGCGGGGATCGGGTGTGAGCACCGGGTTGTTGGGATACCGTTGCCAGTGGAGCAGGTCGCGGCTGGTGGCGAGGCCGATGCGCTGAATCCCACCGCCGCCATAGCTGCTGCGCGATGCGTCTCGCGCGCTGCGCATCGTGTAGAACAGGTGAAATACGCCTGCGTGGAACAGGGTGCAGCCAGTCCACGGATTCATGTCTTCCATGCCGCCCTTTTCGCCGGGGCCGATCGTAAGCGGCAACTCGGTCCAGTGAATCAGGTCACTGGTCACAGCATGGCCGATGTGATCGGCCTCGGCGGCGGTACGTTTTGATCCGTTGGCGAGCCGCTGCAAATGGAACAGGTGCACCTTCCCTTCGTGCGCCAGAAACCATGGGTCCCACATCGTCATGCCCTCGGGCCGGTAGCCGAACTCGACGGCCCGAGCGTCAGCCCTGGAGTTGGGCGTGCTCGATTCAGCACCGGTATCCGGGGCTTGTGCTCGAAGGTGAGACACTGCGGCGAAGGAGGCCAGCAGCCGTGCGGCGCAGCGCAAGCGTTCGCGTATCATCGGGAGTTTGGTCTTGAGGAGGATGAGGTGTGCTTCGGAGGGTGTGATCTCCAGGTCGGGCTGTTCCAGGATCTGGCGCAACTCGGGCAGCCGGAGGCGGCCCAGCTCCAAGGCTTGCTGACAGCCCTTTTCAAGGGCCGCCGCCGAGTATTTCCGGGTGAATGAACGCAAGCCCTGAAGAGGACGGATGCCTTCCACGCCGCGCTGCAACCATACTTCCTCGGCCCAGGCTCCACAGCAGGGACCGATCCGCAAGGCCTGGGACACCAGCCACTCGGCAGAACGTTCCACGCCCATCAGTCGGCCACGGGTACTGGTCTGTTCCAGATGCCGGAACCGCCCGGGTTCGGCCTGCGCATGGACCGCGATCTGATCCAGACGGTCATTGAACACCCTGACGGTGCGGCCATCCCAGCGAACCCACACCAGGCGGCCCAGATATTCCTCCGGCACCTCGTAATACGCCCGGGCGACTTCCACATGTCCATCCCGGTGTACATGGCGGCGGGCTTCCTGGAAGCTGGCGAAGAGCGACGCGGGCAACGGCAACAGCGATCCACGCTCCGCTTCGAACCGCCGGACCACCTGCTCGCGGGTGGTACCGTGGATCCGTTGATCGGCGATCTGTTGCTCCCAGTCCAGCAGATGGCGGTTTTCATCAGCCAGAGAGGGGAACTGCCGGCCTTTCAGCGCGTTGTTCTTCACGTACTTGACCGAGCTCTCGACCTTGCCCTTGTCCCGCGGCCGGTACGGGCGCGCCGGCAGGATCACCGTCCCGTAGTGCCGGCAGAACTCCACCACTTTCGGGTTCAGTTCGGGATCGAACCAGTCCGCCCGGCTGACCGCCGCGCGCAGGTTGTCGATCACCAGCGTCCGGGGAACCCCGCCAAAATAGCGGAAGGCATTTTCCTTACACCGGATAAATGCCTCGGTCGTCTGGCGGAACACCGCCTCGCTGTACGCCTTGCGCGAGTTCGACAGCACGATCCGGAACACCCACGTCTGCCGCCGTCGTCCATCCGGTCCCACCACCGGTGCCCC
>CAZEJZ010000070.1:0-10352 GCA_964512415.1 uncultured Opitutaceae bacterium | reverse complement strand
GACCTCCGTGCCGCCGCCGACGTCGGAACTGCTTGAGCATGCCGTGGATTCGATGCTCCGCCTGTTCGGTGTTCCGGAAAGCGGCAACACCGCCACACATTTCATCATCGCGGCGGTTCTGCTGTTCGCCGCCGTGGTGCTCCGCCGCGTGGCCACGCGTCTCCTGTTCGGGGTTTTTCGCCGACTGGCGGCGCAGACCAAGACCACCTTCGACGACAAGCTGTTCCCGGCGCTGGAATCTCCGGTCAACGCCCTCTTCGCGCTCATCGGAACCTACGCGGCCCTGAAGGTCCCGAAACTCTCGCCGGGGTGGGACGAGGCGATCCGCTACTCCGCCGGCCTCGCCTTCTCGCTCATCGTGCTGTGGCTGGTGCTGCGCACGCTCAACACGGCTCTGCAGCATGCCCAGAGCATCGCGGAGGAGCGCGCGCTGGGCGTCGCGGTCTTCATGCCGTGGATCCGCAAGAGCCTCGTCGCGACGGCGGCGATCTTCGGGGCCCTCGTCGTGGCGCAGGCGCAGGGTGCGGACGTCCAGGCGGTGCTGGCCGGACTTGGAATCGGGGGTCTCGCCTTCGCGCTCGCGGCCCAGGACACGATCGCGAACGTCTTCGGGTCCGTGGTGGTCGCGGTCGATCAGCCGTTCCGCATCGGCGAGGCCGTGCGCATCGGCAGCTTCACCGGTACGGTTGAGGAAATCGGCCTGCGTTCGACCAAGGTGCGGGGCGAGGACCGTTCATTGCTGACCATCCCCAACAAGACCGTCGCGTCGGAAAGCATCGTCAATCTGTCGCGCTTCGACGGGCGCCGGGTGGAGCAGGTGCTCAGCCTGACCTACGCCAGCCGTCCGGCTGACCTCGAGGCGCTCGTCGCGGACTTGCGTCAGACGATCCTGGCCGAGCCGGAAGTCGATCCCTCGGCGGTGCACGTCTACTTCCGCGACTTCTCCGCGGCCTCGCTCGATGTCTGGATCTTCTACCGTATCCGAAATCCGGATCTGCGGAAGCACCTGGCGCTGCGGCAGCGGCTCAACTTCGCGTTTATGCGGCTGGTCGAGGCGAGGGGTCTGGTCTTCGCCTTCCCGACCCAGTCCTACGTCTTGCAGGTGGCCGATGCGGCGCGGATGGCGGCGGCGGCTCCGCCCACCCGCCCCACCCCCTGAGCGCGCGCTCCTAGCGCAGGATGCGCAGGAGTGACGCGCGCTCGTCCGTCCACAACGGCACGGCGTCCACGCGTTCGCTGGGCGCACGCATGCGTTCGTAGAACGCGTCCTTCTCCAGCACCTCCTTCTCCCGGGCGAGGAGCATCCAGGTGGTGCCGTAGATCCACCAGAATTCCGAGTCGTCGTCCGTGATCGTGAGGACCTTCAGCTCGAGGCGGCGGGCGAGTCCCTCGACCACGGGCTGGAGGTCGAGGTAGCGGTTCGACGTGTGCACGGCGATGATCCCGCCGGGCGCGAGGTGCTTCAGGTAGGTTTCCATGGCTTCCTGCGTGAGCAGGTGCACGGGGATCGCGTCGCTGCTGAAGGCATCGAGCGCGAGGAGATCGAAGGCCTGCGGCTGCCCGGCGGCGAGTTCGCGCTCGAGCGTCAGGCGCGCGTCGCCGAGCACCACCGCGACATCCGCCGGGGTCTGCTCAAGGAAAGAAAAATGCGTCCGCGCGATGCGTTCCACCTCGGGGTTGATCTCGTAGATGCGCAGGCGGTCGCCCGCGCGGCCGTAGGCGGCGAGGGTGCCGGTGCCGAGACCGACGAGGCCGATGTGCCGCTGACCCTCCGGTCGCTCGAGGTGCTTGAGCGCGAGTCCGATGCCGCTGCTTTCCCCGTAGTAGGTCGTCGGCCAGAGCCGTTGCGCCGCGGAGCGGAACTGCAGTCCATGGGTGATCCGTCCGTGAACCAGCGAGTAGTGGTGGCCGCTGGGATCCCCGGCGAGGATTTCCCGGACCTGGAGGGTGCCGTAGAAATTGCGACTCAGGGACACCGCGTCCTCGTCCGCCTTGCGCACCTGGATGATGAGCAGGACACCGAACGCGAGGCTGAGCAGCATCAGGAACCCGCCCTGGCGGGGACGCCAGGTGCCGCGCTCCGCGCGGCGCAGGGGCACCAGGCAGAGCAGTGCGGCGAGCAGGCCGGCGCCGACCGCGGGCCAGTGCTCCAGGTACAGCCGCTCCGCCGCGAACTGGTAGACGGCGAGGATTTCGTGCCAGCGATTCTCCCACGGCAGGTCGAGCGCCGGAATGCCGAGGAGCGAGACCGCCAGCCCGATCGCCGTTCCCACGACGAGCGGTCGGCTCCGTGCCTGCAGCGCGATCACGCCGAGCAGGTAACTCAGCAGCCAGAGGCCCATCTGCAACTCCGCGTAGCGATCGAACAGCGCGGGTGCGATCACCGCGACGAAGAGGCCGCCGAGCGCGCCGCCGGCGGACATGAGGAGGTAGAAGGACGTCAACCGGGCCGGCTCGGGGCGCAGGCGGTACAGTTCACCGTGGCACACCATCGCTGCGACAAACAGTGTCCCGGTGTAGCCCACCACCTGCAGCGCCAGCGGGGCTTCGCTCTCCGCGTGGAGGAGATGGAGCACGAGGGAGCAGCCGACGACGAGCAGGCCCGCGAACCACCCCCGGTGGTACCAGCGAGGGTGGTCGAAGCAGAGGATGAAGCTCAGCAGGTACAGTGCGAGTGGCAGGACCCACAGAAACGGGATGACCGCGATGTCCTGGCTGAGTTGGTTCGTGGTCGCGCCGAGCAGGACGGACGCGATCGCCGGGAGTGCCACCCACAGCAGGGGCGTGCCGCGGGGCAGACTCGCCCGCGGTTCCGGGTCCGGCGCCGGTTCCGGCGACGTCGCGGGCGTGACGTTGCGGATCGCCCATGCGCAGCGGACGGCGACGAGCGCGAACGCCACCAGGCCCGCGGACCAGACGAGGGCCTGCTCGCGCCGCGTGAGGAACGGCTCCACGATCAGCGGGTAGCTGAGGAGGGCGAGCAGGGAGCCGACATTGGACAGGGCATACAAGCGGTAGGGAGAGCGGTCAGGATGCAGCAGGCTGAACCACCGCTGCATCAGCGGCCCCGTGGTCGACAACACCAAGTAGGGCATCCCCACGGTGAGTCCCAGCACGAGCAGGATCTGCACCACCGGCGAGTCGCCGGCGGCGGGGCGAAGCGCGTCTTCGGGGATGACGGGCAGGAAGACCGCCGCGAGGGCCAGCAACGCGGCCTGCAACCAGGCCTGCGTGCGGGGACGCAGGTAGGTGGAGACGACGTGCACGTAGCCGTAGCCGAAGAGCAGCAGCACCTGGAAGAAGAGCAGGCACGTTGTCCAGACCCCCGGGCTGCCGCCGAACCAGGGCAGGATGTACTTGCCGATCATCGGCTGGACCTGGAAGAGCAGGAAGGCCCCGAGGAAGATGGCGAGGGCGAAGGGCGGCATGGCGTGATCCGACCAGTCCGGACCGCTCTCGGCAAAAGCAAAAACGGTCCGCCGTCGGGGGCGATCGCCTTGCGGGCGGCTTCGCTTCCTCGGCGGCCAAGGACGTTGCGGCACGGTGGGTGGCGCGTCGTCCTCGCCGCCTCCACCCCCTCGGCCGACCGGGCGGGCGCGAAGCGGCTGGACTTGCGCTTGCGTCCACGGTCCCGGGGCGGCTTGCTTTCCCGCGCGCTGCGACCCGAGCAACCGCGGCCTCTCTCCTTCATGGCGGATTTCCCTCCCCGCACCTCCGATCCCGCCGCGCCGCCGCACTGGTTTCAGTGGTTCGTGGTGGCCGTCTCCCTTTCGCCGCTCGGGTTCATGGCGTGGTGGGCGACGGAGACGATGCATGACATCCCGATGTGGGATGAGTTCGAGACGGTGCTCCGGTTCCTGCTCGACTTCCGGGCGGCGGATTCCGTGACGGCATCGGTCCGGGAATTCTTTGCCATGGCCAACGAGCACTGTGTGCTCACGAGCCGAGTCGTGTTCGTGCTGCTCGATCAGCTCACCGGGGGCGTGAACTTCATTCATCTCGGGCTGGTGGGGAGCAGCTTCCTCGTGGCCGCGGCCCTGGTGGCCCGTCTGGGCATCGCCGACCGGTGGTGGCGCGGGATCTGGCTGGCGCTGTCGGCCCTGATCTTGCTGCACCTCCAGCATCACGAGAACCTGTTTTCCTCCTACGCGTCGATCGACCACTACCAGATCGTGCTGCACACCACGGTGTGCCTCCTGCTCCTGCAGCGTACTGAGCGCTGGGCCTTGTGGGCGGCGGTTCTGTTTGCGGGCTTCGCGGTGTTCACGTTGACCCACGGGTTGGCGGTGATGATTGTGGGGGCCTTGCTGCTCGCGCTGGCGGGACGTCGCCGCGAGGTGGTGCAATGGTGCATTGCCTGTGCCGTCATCTTCGGCGCGTTCGCGTTCGCCTTCACCTCCGCCAAGCTCATGGCGCCCGTCGCGTGGTCGCTGCCGGCGGTCGGGCGTCTGCTCTGGTATTGGCTCACCATGGTGGGCGGCGTGGTGTCGCTGGGTGCACCGTCCGCGGCGGCCTGGAGCGGCTTGGGCTTGCTTGCGGTGCTCGGCTTGGCGCTCCTGCGGGGCGCGTGGCATCGGGATCCGTTCCTGACCGGCGTGGCCCTGACCGCCCTCCTCGGCATGGCCTTCATCGCCTACGGGCGCTTCGCCGCGCCCGGGGTCCCCGCGCTCTCCTCCCGCTACATGGTGCAGAGCGGCCTCGCGTGGGTGGCGGTCATTCTCCTCGCCCTGCGCGCGCTGCCGCGGCCGGGTTGGAGTCGGGCCGGGGCGTGGGTCGCGTTGCTCGCCGCCGGCGCGATCAACGTGCTCGCCAACCAGCGCTTCGCCTACGAAGCCTGGGAGTTTTCCCAGCGCCGCGTCGACGCGGCGCACGTCATTGAGGAAACCGGGTCCATGGCCGGCCTCAAGCGACCGATCTTTCCCAAGACTGCGCTCGGCGACCAGATTCTCGCGATCTCCGCGCGCGAGAGACTTTACGAGTTGGACGTCGAACCCAGCCACGAGGTGGTCGCGCCGGATGGCTTCGAGCTGTATCCGATCGTCTTCTCGATCGACAAATTGACGGTCTCGCGGGGGCACGTGCACTTCCGCGGCTGGATGCTGACCAAAGAGATGATCTCCACCGAGCTGCAGCCCTATTTGCAGACCGTGCAGGGGGGGCGCACCCGGTTGTTCCGTGGGCGGGTGGAGTGGCGGCCGGACGTGGAGAAGGCGTATCCGGATCGACCCGACGCCCTGCGGAGCGGGTTTTATTTCACGGTGCCGCTCTCGCAGCTGGACTCTGGTCCCCAATCACTTAGGGTCGTGCTCATCGGTAGCCGCCGCGTCCTCTACAACGAGACGCAGCGCGTCATCGATGTTCCGGCCGCTGCTCCGTGACCGGCCCACGCGGGCTTCCCGGGTGCGGGCGGTCCGGCTTCCGTCCCGACACTTCCTCCGACCCTGCGATTTCTCCCGCCATGACCGCGCGCGTCCGTTCCGTCCTCCTGCTGCTGGCCCTGATCACCGTTTTCCTGGCTCCGGCGGAGCTGTGGGCCGCCGCCAGCGCCCCCCCGGCGGCCAAGGACCGCTCGCCCGGCGCCGCCGTCTCCGCCGCGCTGGCCAGCGTCACCGGGATGGCGATCTCGCCGTTGCTCGGCACTGGAGTCTACGGGGCGTACCTCTGGTTTGGCGCGGACACCCCGGAGCAGCGCACCGCGCTCCCGTGGTTCGCCCAGATCACCTTCTGGTTGCCGGCGCTGCTGATCGTCGGCGTGTGTGCGGCGAAGGATTCGCTTGCGGCAGCGCTGCCGCCGGGCTTCAAGAAGCCTCTGGACGTCGTCGAGACGGTGGAAAACAAGGTTTCGGGTCTGGTGGCCGCCGGTGCGGTCGTGCCGTTCACGATGGAGACCCTCTCGAAAGTCCTGGTGGCGCACGGGCCCGGGGCGGCGCCCCTGCCGACGGGTTTTGCGACCTTGCCCTTCGCGGTGATGGATTTCTCGTGGCTGGTCACGGCGGTGACCCTGCCGCTGGCGGTGGCGGCGTTCGCCATCGTTTGGATGGCCTCGCACGCGATCAACGTCCTGATCCTTCTCAGTCCGTGGGGTGCCGTGGACTCCGCGCTGAAGGCGGCGCGCACCGCCCTGCTGGGCCTGGTGGCGCTGACCGCCAGCCTGAATCCGTGGCTGGGGGCCGTGCTGTCGATCGCGGTGATCCTCGTCTCGTGGCTGGTCGCCGGCTGGTCCTTCCGGCTCACGCTCTTCGGCACGGTGCTGTCGTGGGAATTCCTAACCTTCCGCCGCCTGCGTTTCCGCCCGGTGGCCGGCCCGGAGAACCGGGTCTTTTCCGGTCCGCAGCTCTGCCAGCAGGGCGTGCCGGTGCGCACGTACGGGCGCTGGCTGAACGAGCCCGAGAACGGCGGATGGCGCTTCTCCTTCCGGCCCTGGCTGGTGCTGCCCGAGCGCTCGATCCCGGTCGCGCCGCAGCAGCCGGAGATCGGCCGTGGGTTCTTCCTCTCGACCGTGCGCGACGGCGACCAGACCACCTTCACGCTTCCGCCCCGTTACCGCGGGCACGAGGAGGCCCTCGTCGAGCTCTACCAGATCGAGGGAGGAGTCCAGCCGGCCGGCCTGCGCCGCGCGTGGAGCGTGGTGCGCGAGCTCTTTGCCGGCGCGCCGGGACGGAGTCGGACGGCCTGAGGCTTCGCTGGTGCAGGGCCCGGCGCCGCAGCGTCCGCGCCTGGCGAGCGCTCAGCCGTGGCCGGCGCGGAGGACGATCACGTTGTTGAGGTCGTGCTTCTGGAATTCCGCCCAGTACGCATCCTCGATGGTTTCCACCTGCTGCTCGATGGACGGTGGCGGCTCGACGCCGGGGGTGCTGGCGGCGAGGTGCCGGCGGGCCTGCTCCGAGGAGCAATCGCGGTCGGCGAGGCGGGCGACAAGTTCGTGCCAGAAGGTGTCGTTGGTGTGCTCGGACAGGATCTTCTCCACGCGTTCGTCGCGGACCACCTTCTCCGCGACCCGCATGCGACCGTCAGGCAGGGTCTCGACGAGGTCGCCGCAGCCCATCGGCGTGGCGAGGGCGAGGAGCTTCTGCTCCAGCTCGTCGTAGCGCGGGCTGGGGGGGTTCTCCGGGCCGTGGTACGCATGCACCACGTGCAGCCCGTAGTGGACCAACTCGAGGAGGCGGGCGTATTCCTTCGCGGTGAAGGTGGCTTTCATGGCCTCACGCTCTCGGCCCCGCGGCCGGGGTGCAACTGCGGACTGGCCGCGACCGTTCGCTCGACGAGGAGCGGCCGCAGGTATGGCCAGATCGTCTGGGCGATCCGCCGGTGACCCTCGACGGTGGGATGGATGCCGTCGGGAAGATTCAGCTCCGGGACGCCGCCCACGCCCTCGAGGAGGAAGGGGATCAGGCTCGCGCCGTTCGCGGCGGCCAACTCGGGGAAGAGTCGCGCGAACGCCTCGGCGTACGGCCCCATGCTCGTGGGCAGTTGCATGCCGGCGAGGACGATCCGGACCTGCGGGTTGCGGGCGCGCACGCGCTCCATGATCGCCTGCAGGTTGGCCCGGGCGGTCTCCAGGGGCAGTCCGCGCAGTCCGTCGTTGCCGCCCAGCTCCAGGACAAAGATATCCACGGGCTGTCGCAGCACCCAGTCGATCCGGCGGAGCCCCCCCGCCGTCGTGTCGCCGCTCAAGCCGGCATTCACCACTTGGTAGGCCAGCCCCTCGCGGTCAATCTTCGCCTGAACGAGGCCGGGAAAAGCGTCCGTGACGTGGTTCTCCAGACCGTAACCCGCGGTCAGGCTGTCGCCGAAGAACACGAGGGTGCGGCGCGCATCTCCTTCGGTGCCGCCGGCGGAGGCCGGTGCAGCGAAGCCGCTGACGACGAGCACGAGGCTGAGGCCGAAAACGATGAAAAGACGGGTCATGGAGTTGCGATTTGGTCGGCCCGCGGATTGTTTCGCGGGTGCTTACAATGGTTCATCCCATGCTGAAAGTCGAGCGACTGACCAAGACCTACGGGTCCTTGGGGGGGCCGCTGACCGTGCTGCGGGACGTCAGCTTCTCCCTCGCGCCCGGCGCCAGCCTGGCGATCGTGGGTCCGAGTGGCAGCGGCAAGACCACGTTGCTCGGCCTCTGCGCGGGTCTCGACCGACCATCGTCGGGCCGGGTGGAACTCGCCGGCGAGGAGATCGGTGCCATGACGGAGGACGAGCGGGCGCGGGTGCGCAACGATCACGTCGGCTTTGTCTTCCAGAACTTTCAGCTGATCCCGACGCTTACGGCGCTTGAGAACGTGCTGGTGCCGCTGGAGTTGCGGGCCGCGCGCGGGGGCGGTGCGGCAGCCTTGCGCGGCGCCGAGGAGGCCGCGGTCGCGCTGCTCGAGCGAGTCGGTCTAGGGGCGCGGCGCGGACACTATCCGGTCCAGCTTTCGGGCGGCGAGCAGCAGCGAGTGGCCCTGGCCCGTGCGTTCATCAATTCACCGAAGATCCTGTTCTGCGACGAGCCCACCGGCAATCTCGACGGCGAGACGGCGGCGGCGATGACGGAGCTGATCTTTGAGGTCAACCGGGAGCGGGGGGCGACGCTGGTGCTCGTGACGCACGATTTGGAGCTCGCGCGGCGCTGCCGCCGGATCATCCGCCTGCGCGGCGGCTTGGTGGTGTCGGATGAGGGCGACGGAGCCGGCGCGACGGTGGGAGGCGCGGGCGCGTGAGCTTCGTTTTGCGGATGGCGTGGCGGGATTCGCGGGCCTCGCGGCGTCGGCTCGCGCTGTTTTCGCTGTCGATCGTCCTGGGCGTCGCCGCCCTGGTGGCGATCGGCTCCTTCGGCGCGAACCTGCGCCGGGCGATCGATGGGCAGGCCAAGACGCTCCTCGGAGCGGATCTGGCCGTGCAATCGCGCTCGGCGCTCTCGCCGGAGGCGCGGGCCTTCCTCGATGGTTTGGGCGGTGAACGCGCCGAGGAAATCGTCTTCGCCTCGATGGTGGTGTTCCCTTCGGCCGGCGGGCAAACGCGGCTGGTGACGCTGCGTGCCCTTGAGGGAGGGTATCCGTTCTACGGTGAGTTCCTGACCGAGCCGCTCGACGCGGCGGGGCGGCTGGCGCGGGGCGAGCCGGTCGCGGTGATTGAGGAGACGCTGCTGAGTCAGTTTGGCGTGAAGGTGGGCGACCCGATCCGGCTGGGGCAGGGCACCTTCACCATCGTCGGTGCGCTCCGCTCCATTCCCGGCGAGTCCGCCGCCGTCGCGCTGCTTTCGCCGCGGGTCTTTATCGCGCGTTCGCGCCTCGCCGAGACGGGATTGATCGGGCCGGGGAGCCTGGTTCGGTACCGCACGTATTTCCGATTTGGCCCAGAGGTCAACGTGGAGGCGTTGGTCGGCGACTTGCGCAACCGTTTCCGCGAGTTGCGGCTGGGTTTTGACACGGTGGAGGAGCGCCGGCGCGAGCTCGGCAACGGGGTGCGGAACGTGGATTCCTTCCTGAGCTTGGTGGGGTTCGTGGCGTTGTTCCTGGGCGCGATCGGGGTCGCGAGTTCGATCCACGTGTATGTGCGCCAGAAGCTGGCGACGGTCGCGGTGCTGCGCTGCTTGGGCGCGAGCGCATGGCGGAGTTTCGCCGTGTATTTGGTGCAGGGGGTGGGGCTCGGTCTCTTCGGCGCGGCGTTGGGCGCGGCGCTGGGCGTCGGCGTGCAACTCGCGCTCCCGGCGCTGGTCGGACGTCTGCTCCCGTTCGCGGTCGAGTTCTCGATCGACTGGCCGGCCGTGGGCCGGGGAATCGGTCTCGGTCTCGGCATCTGTTTCCTGTTCACGCTCCTGCCGCTGCTGGCCGTCCGACGGGTCTCGCCGCTGCGCGCGATCCGGTCGTCGTTCGCCGATGACCCGGACCGGCCGGATCCGCTGCGTTGGCTGGTCTATTTCCTGATTGTGGCGGCCGTCGCGGGGTTTGCGTGGCTGCAGGCCCCGCGCTGGGTCGTGGCGGTGGGTTTCGTCGTCGCCCTCCTCGTCGGCTTCGGCGTGCTGGCGGGCCTCGCGCGCGGGGTGGCGTGGCTCGCGCGGCGGTTCGTGCCGCGCGGCGCCCCCTACGTGGTCCGGCAGGGCATCGCCAATCTGCACCGACCCAATAACCGCACCGTGCTGCTGCTGCTGGCGCTGGGGTTGGGAACGTTCCTGATCGTGACGCTGGCGCTGACGCGGGCGACGCTGCTTGCGCAGATTGAGGGCTCCGGCGGCGGCGACCGGCCCAACCTCGTATTCTTTGACGTGCAGGACGACCAGATTGGACCGCTGGAGGAGACGCTCGCCTCCTCCGGTGTGCCGCTGCTGGCGCGGGCGCCGATCGTGACGATGCGCCTGAGCCGGCTCAAGGGTCGGC
>CAZEJZ010000069.1:0-10436 GCA_964512415.1 uncultured Opitutaceae bacterium | reverse complement strand
CGGCTCAACGGCCAGGACCGGCGGTAAAAGCTGAAAACAAAGAAAGCAGGTGCAGGCAGCCAACGAGGGGGTCGGCGCCTTGATCGTCTCGTTGCTGGACTTAATGAAGCTGCTCTCGACCACATTGCATCCGTCATGGGTGCAAGGACCGCTGCCCGTCTTACAACACCCGACGTCAGCTCCGTGGGGAGCTTCCGCTGCGATCAACCCCGCCGCTTCCAATCCGCAATGCTGAGTTGTCGGCAACCAAAGGGCCAACAGGACAATCGCGATGATGTGGCGGAGCGTGGACACTGTTCTCACTAATCGACGCTGCGCGTTTTTTGTCAATTGCCACTTGGCCACGCTCACCCTGCCTAAGCCTTCTACTCAGCCGACATAACGCGACTACTGATTGTCGCTGTGGAGTTTGTCGCGGCCGAAAGAATCAACTGAGTCCGTATAGATCGTGAGCCCAATCCCTCAAACTAGGACGTTACGCTCGCTTCGCTCGAATTCTTTTAGCTCTGCCCCGTCCGGTAGCGCCCCATTTTATGGGCGGTCAAGGTCGTGCCTGCGGCCTCCACCACGCGCGAACGTTCCGCTTCCCCCTCGATTGGTCCCGCTGCGCGGGACACCGCCTCGGCGCTTCACCCAGCGCTTTGACTTCCGCCCATCCCGAGCGGGCGCTCAACCGGGCAGCACCCGCGATCACTCGACACCATGTCGAGAAAGGGTAACGCGGCTCGCGCGAGCGCTCACCATGCGCGTTTATGAAGCCAAGATTGTTTATTCCCTCGTTTCTCTCGGCGAAGAGGTCCGTCTCGACCGACCGGAGAAGGTGGCCGAATACCTCCGTTCTGCTTTCGAGGAGAGCCCGATGCAGGAGGCATTCTACTGCGTTTATCTCGACCGCAAGAATCACCCCATCGGCCGGCATCTCGTCACCCTGGGCACGGCAACCTCCACCCTGGTCGCACCCCGGGAGGTGTTCCGCGGTGCCATCCTCGCCAGCGCCTCTGCCCTCGTGGTCGCCCACAACCACCCCTCCGGCGACCCGGCCCCGAGCGCTGCGGATGTCCAAATCACCCGGCAACTCCGTGAAGCCGCCAAGGTGATCGACATCGACCTCATGGACCACGTCATCATCGGTGATCCGAAGGCCGACCCGCATGGCGTCGGCCACTACTCCTTCCGCGCCGCGGGCATCTTGTGATGCTCTTTCGCCGCAACGTCCATGATACCGCGCGGGCGGATCGTGCGTTGACTCCGACTCATTTCGGCCAACGGTTTTGCCACACGGGCCAGCCGCCCCGGGGGCCACCGGGGCGGTATTTTTTACCCGCACCGCGCGGCATCGGTAGGAGTGGAGTGAGTTACGTTTTCATCTCACATATCCGTAAGTGGAGTGAAAACGTAAACCGAAGGCCCAGTGGGCGGTTTAATATCTTGCAAATAAGACCAATTTCACTTGGTGTATTTGCAACGAAATGAACCTGCCGGTTTAATTCGTTGCAGATATGACCAGAAATACTGGTTCAGAACGACAAAAATTAAACCAGAGGCTGAACGCCGCCCCAGCCGGTGCGGTGCTCACCTCGGCTTGGCTCAAGGGCCAGGGCATATCCAGTCGGCTGGCCGACTACTACGCCAGCTCCGGCTGGTTGCACCGCGTCGGAGACGGAGCCTTCACCGTTCAACCCGAGCCCCCCACTTGGCTAGGAGCGGTCTTCGGACTCCAGCAGAAATCGAAGTCGTTTCATCCCGGCGGGCGCACGGCGTTGGAACTCTCCGGCCTCGCCCATTTTCTACCCTTGGGAGATGCCCATCCCGTCTATCTATTCAGCCGCGCCGGCGAAAGGCTTCCCGCTTGGTTCAAGGGGCTGCCTTGGTTCAGTCGCGTCCGCCACGTCAGCACGAACTTCCTGCCCCAGGAACTCGGGCTGCGCGAACACCGCGAAGGAGCACTCAGCGTGACTGTTTCCGCGCCGGAGCGGGCCGCGCTCGAATTCCTCCAGCATCTGACGCTGGACGATGCCGGCTACGAACACGCCACCCTCGTTTTCGAAGGGCTCGGCACGCTGCGCCCGGGGTTGGTCCAGTCGCTCCTGGAGGCGTGTGCATCGATCAAGGTGAAGCGGCTCTTTCTCCACCTGGCCGAAAAACAGGCGCACCCGTGGTTCAAGCAAGTGGACCTGACAAAGGTTTCGCTCGGCAGCGGCAAGCGCGTGCTCATCCCGGGGGGGCGCCTCGATCCCAAATATCTGATCACCGTCCCGGCGGCGGCCGAAACACCTTCCGATGCCCCATGAGAAACACCCCGTTCTTCAGGCAGGCCGACCTGCTGGTGCAGGTCGTGCCCTTCGTGAACGCCGAGAGCTGCTTCGCGCTCAAGGGCGGCACCGCGATCAATTTCTTCGTGCGCGATTTCCCGCGCCTGTCGGTGGACATCGATCTGGTTTACCTGCCGCTTGAGGATCGGCCGACCACGTTGCGGGGAATCGACGCCGCACTCCAACGCATCGCAGCAAAGATCCGCCGGGCCATGCCGGGCGTGCAGGTCCGGGACCATCGCGCCGTCAGCGACCAACTCCTCTTCAAGCTGACCGTGCGCGCGGCGGACGGCACCGAGGTGAAGATCGAGCCCAACACGGTGCTCCGCGGCACGCTGTATCCGACCGCCGACCTCAACCTGTCGCCCCGAGCCGTCGAAATGTTCGGCCGTTCGGCCACGATGCGCGTCGTGTCGCTGCCGGACCTGTTCGGCGGCAAGCTCTGCGCCGCGCTCGACCGTCAGCACCCGCGCGACCTTTTCGACGTGCATGGGCTCTTTCAGGCCGAAGGAATCACCGATGAAATCCGACGCGCCTTCGTGGTGTTCTTGGCGAGCCATGACCGGCCGATGAGCGAACTGCTCACCCCGAATCGGAAGGATTTGAAGCAGGTCTTCGCCGATCAATTCGAGGGCATGACGCTCGATCCGGTGCCGCTCGCGGTGCTGGAGGACACGCGCGAGCGGCTGATCGAACGGATCAACGCCGACCTCACCGCCGCCGAGCGGGAGTTTCTGCTCTCGATGAAGCGGCTGGAGCCCAAATGGGAGCTGCTCGGGTTGCCGGGAGTCGAACGCCTGCCAGGACCGCAGTGGAAGCTCTACAATCTGCGCAAGATGGACGCGGCCAAGCGTCGCGCCGCCGAGGAGCAGCTCCGGAAGCGGCTCGGGCTGTAATTGGCGCGCTCATCAGGCCGCGAAGGCGGATTTGGGCAGGGCGGGCGGAGTGACGTTCCTTTCGGCCGGCAGGCGACGGAGGAGATCGTCCCGGATGTGCCGCCACGTCGTGTTTTCCATCGCGACGAGCTTGGCCCGGAGTTCACCGAGGTTGAAGGCCTCCGCAGGCTGCGCCGAGCGGTCGCCCAGCAGCGCCGGCAGCCGGCCGGCGAGCGTGCGCCGGAACTCCTCCCGGCCGGGCTGGAAGTAATGCTTGAGCACAATCGCGGTGGTGCGATGCCCCGTGACCTTCTGCACGATTTCCAGCGGCACCCCGGCGGTGAGCGCCACCGTCACCCAGGTGACGCGGAACGAATGGAAGTCGCGGAGCGAGGCCTTGCGCAGGCCGTGCTCGCGCTTCTGCTGCACCGCGCCGCGCGTGGGCCGCTGCGCCTCGTCTTCCTTCGGATTGAAGAACCCTGCCGCCTTCATCACCCGGCGCACCCGGTCGGTGAGGTGATCGGGGTTGACCCGGTAGTGCGCCTCCAAGTCCGGGAAGACGTAAAACGGCGGACGCGGGGCGGGCTTCGCCAGCGCCTTTTCCAGCACGCCGCGCAGGAGCGGGAAGATTGGGATTTGCACCGTCTCGCCGGTCTTGGCGGTTTTCACGGTGATGAAGCCGCCTTCGAGATCGACCGAGCTGCGCAGGAGCGTGCAGCAGTCGCCCCGGCGCATGGCGGTGCACATGCCGGTCACGACGAGCGGGTAGATGAAGGGATCGGCCTTGGCCTTCTCTTCGAGCAGGGACAGCTCCTCGACCGAGAACGGTTTCCGGAAAACCGTCTCGCCGTCCTGGAGCGGGATGGCCGCGAACGGATTCTCGGCGATGCCCGCCTCCTTGCGCAGCACATGAAACACCGAGCGCAGGTGAATCAGCGTGTGGTTGTAGGTCTTCGCGGCGACGCCCCGCGCCAGCTCCGCCCGGCAGAAGGCGTTGGCCAGCGGGGCATGGATTTGCGCCATCTCGTAAAGCGACGGGGAGGTTTTCTTCGCGAAGCGGATGAACCGCTCGATGCAGGCGACCTTCTGTTTCTGGTAGCTGGCGCTCAGCGGACGGCGGCGCAGGACCGCGCACCAGCGGGAGCCGATCTCCGCGAGGGGAATGGAGCAGACCCGGGAGCCGGTGCGGATCTCGTGGATCGTCTGCACCAGTTCCTCGGCGCTGCTGCGTTTCTTCAGATCAAGCTGGAGTTTTTCGAGGGCGGCCTGGGCCTTCGCGCGCGTGCGCTCGAAAGCCATGTCGCCGAGTTCGGTCAGCGTGGGCGGGACGGTGCCGCGGACTTCCACCGCGAGGTTTTTCAGGATGCGGCGTTCACCGATTGCGACGCGACCATACCACCACTTGCTGCGCGGATAACGTAGTTCCAATGCCATGACGTTGTTCTCCTTGTTGCGTTGAGGTTTTGTGACCTCATGCAACTGCGGGCAACGGACAGCACCCCCCGAAATCACGGTAGCCAAACATTACGCCAAACATGCCCCAAAAGTGGGGTTAACTGCTTGAGGGTGCGGAAGGTCGAAGTTGCCCTCATAACCTGAAGGTCGCTGGTTCAAATCCAGCCCCTGCACCCAATTTGAAAAGTCTCTCCCTCTGCTCGGGTGGGCTTTCGGTCCAAACTCGGTTGGATCGCGTTGGTGCGATTTTCGCAAATCAAGAAGAAGCCCTATGCAAGAGATCCATAGTGTGGGGGCGAGGTCCTTGGTTTTCGCAATTGCGGGCCCGTGCAGGCCGCGCAGCGCTTTGCGGCCATGGACCGAGTCCGCGGCGCCTGACGTTCATGCCCGATTCGGGCCATAGCGCAAATCCCACCACATAAATCGCAAGCGAGTACTCTTGACGGCCAAACAGGGTGGTAAATGCCGCCGCCGGATAGCGTATCCCGAGTACCGAAAATGCCGCCAAGACCTCAATCCGCTATTCCTCTCCTCAAACAAAGTGGACACGGGTCCTGCCCGCCACAAGTAGCGCCATACAGTTTCAGTAACCGACTAATCTGAAGCCGCAAGGTCTTGCGCCCGGCCTCAGCGCAGCGATGACCGACGAGTGTGAGGCGTGACTGAGAAAGTCCGACGCGGGACACAAACAGAAGCTGACGCACGGACCCTGGGGTTCACTTCGAGCGCCTCGTCCGCATTCGTTTTGACAGGACGCTGGGCTCGGCTGAGCCCGGCCACAAGCGATATCCAGCAGACGCCCATTTACGCTGAGTCGTTGACTTTGAGTCAGCCAATCGACCTAACCGGCTACCTCCTCGAAGACCAGTATTGGGAGAGAATTAAGCTTCCAAAGGAGCAACCACGTAGGTCTTCCTCACCACACTCTCCCGTGCCGCCGCCAGAAAAGCCCCCCTTCAATTCACACACGCCCGGCGTCGTCTACACGAAGCCCTGGACCGTCGAGCTAATGCTCGATCTGTCGGGCTACACCGCGGACCGGCCACTAGCCGAAATGGTGGCGCTCGAGCCTTCCGCGGGAGACGGAGCATTCTTGGTGGCGATGGCGAGGCGATACGTGGAGTCATGCCGCCGCCATCGACAACCCCTGATGAAGGGCATCGATGCGATCAGAGCTTACGAGATCGACCCAAAGGCGGCCCATCTCGCGCGGCAGGCCATAGTCCGCGAGCTAGAAGAACTGCGCGTACCGACGGCGACCGCAATTAGGTTGGCCGATAGCTGGGTAAAGTGCGAAGACTTCCTTGAAGGCGCGTTGGCCTTCCCGATCGCCGACTTCGTCCTCGGAAATCCTCCCTACGTCCGTTCCGAGAAAATCTTGGAGGAAAAAGCCAGGTCATATCGGAACGCATTTAAGACGATGGTTGGCCGCGCCGACCTCTACATTGCGTTCTTCGAGGCTGCGCTGATGCAGCTGAAGTCGACTGGCGTTTGTACCTACATCTGCGCTGACCGCTGGCTCCTGAACGACTATGGGCGAGCCCTTCGCCACTACATCACCACCCAGGGATTCGACGTTCGCTACATTATTGAGGCACACGACGTTGATGCCTTTGCGGCAGAAGTCAGTGCCTATCCCGCGATTACCCTGATCGGGCGGGGCGTTCAAGGTTCCGTCACCGTCGCGAAGGCACTTAAGGGAATCGAAGCTCACCCCACGGGCCAAGTTATAGCCGACTTGAAGGTCGCGAACTCCAGCGCGGTTCTGCGTGCAGGAAAGTTCACCGAGTGGTTCCGCGGTGAAGACCCGTGGCCGTGCTCGTCTCCGGACCGGTTACGAGTGCTCAAGCAGCTAGAGAAGGCATGTCCGCTTCTTGAGGACAAAAGTACCCGCACTAAAGTTGGCATCGGCGTGGCCTCAGGTGCCGACGATGTGTTCGTGGTTCCCGGACCGGTGGATGTCGAGCCAGATTGCCTGCTTCCTCTAGCTTTGGCTGACGATTTGAATGGCAGCAGAGTCGAATGGTCAGGCCATTACCTGCTCAACCCTTGGAAGGAGGAAGGACTGATCGATCTGAGTCGCTATCCGAAGCTGGACGGCTGTCTCAGCCGCTCGAAGGAAGCACTATCCAGCCGCCACACGGCGATAAAACAACCCGAGAAGTGGCACAAGACGATCGATCGCGTGAACCTTTCTCTACTGAGGCGGCCAAAACTTTATGTGGCTGACATAAGGGACCGGCTGCTCCCAGCGTTGGATGAAGGCCTAACTTACCCTCACCACAACCTCTACTGGATCACCTCAGATGTTTGGGACCTTAACGTGCTTGGGGGCCTGCTTTTCTCACGCATAGGGGAATTTTTCGTTCACTGCTACGGCGTAAAAATGCGCGGCGGATACATGCGATTCCAGGCCCAGTACCTTCGGCGGATTCGCGTTCCGTCGCCGGACACGCTCGACAAGAAAATCCAGAGACAGCTGGCCTCCGCATTTGTTGCCCAAGACCTTGAACTTGCCACCAGGTCCGCTCTCACAGCATACGACATATCAGAAATTCCCGACTGATATGCCCATCGACCTCGCAAACTATGAACAAAAGGTAAAGGACTCGGTTAGGGCTTTTTGGGGGAATCGCCACGCCGCTTCCCGCAAACAGTTTGAGGCCGGAAGAGCGGATGCCGGATCGAGAGGAGCAGTTACGGGGGGAAAGAACATGGATGGATTTGTTGCGTTGATGCAGGACGTAGTTTACGCAAACGGACTGCGCCAGGCCTCGATCGTCTTGAAGGGCCGAATCCAGCTTACGCTCCCAGGTTATTTCCGACCCACAAAAATGTGGGACATGCTTGTTATAAACAGAGGCCGCCTAATCGCCGCGCTCGAGCTCAAGAGCCAAGTGGGATCGTTCGGGAACAACTTCAACAACCGGACGGAAGAAGCCATCGGCACTGCACAAGACCTCAAGACTGCCTTCCGTGAGGGAGGCTTTGGCGAATCGCCGCAGCCTTTCGTCGGTTGGATGATGCTTGTTGAAGACTGTCCTGAATCCCGCAGCCCGATAGCAGATCGGTCCATGCATTTTCAAATTCGTTCCGAATTCCAAGGAGCCTCCTATATCCAACGATATGACCTACTGTGCCGAAAGCTCGTGCAGGAACAGCTCTATACAAGTGCCTCGGTAATCGCTAGCCCAGCTTCTGCTGCAGCTGACGGTGCCTACTCGGAAGTCAGCGAGCTCACTGGGTTGAAAAATTTTGTGGCGACGTTTGCGGCCCACGTAGCCGCAGAGACCGCCCGCTAGCCACCCACTTAGAGTCTATCCCACGCTGGCCGTCAGCTACCCGAAGACATAAGCTATTCCTGATCAAACCAAGAGAGGTGCTCCCTCCAGTTTGACTCGTGGTCCGATTCCGCGTTCAGGAACATTCGAATTTCCTCAAGAAAGCCCTTGTAAAGAGTCCGATTCGCCTGCGCGAATGCAGCGCACAGCTTCTGGGAGGAGCCCGCACTACCATTACAACCGCATAAAACCGAGAATCGGTGCGGTATATCGTGGTGATTGGAAAGCGCACGCAATTCCTCAAGAATCTTCAACGCCTCTGCTTCCGTGCACCCGACTTGGCTTGAGAGGGCGACACTTCCACCATTCTCGATCAGCTGCTCGACTGTTTCCCGTTCAGGGGCCCTACTTCCTGGAAGGCACCCAAAGTACACTCGCTCTTTGAGTGACAGCACGAACGTTTTGCGACAAACCTCGTTTCTCAGCGCTTGCCTGCGCTTCTCTAACGTCTGATCGCCGTCCCAGATAAGTGCGAACTTGGCACGCGGTGCAGACTTCAACATGTACGCGCATGCCTTACCTAGTTCACTCGCTGAGCCAACAGGAACGCAGTCTATTCGTCTTCGGAGCTCGAGAGGCAACATTTCAAGTATAAGAGTCGCGGCGAATGAATCCTCACAGA
Organism: uncultured Opitutaceae bacterium; assembly: GCA_964512415.1. GTDB lineage: Bacteria > Verrucomicrobiota > Verrucomicrobiia > Opitutales > Opitutaceae > UBA6669. The sequence goes on along the minus strand of CAZEJZ010000069.1, from coordinate 1,831 downwards.
GGACGATCAACTCCGGCTGAAACTCCCCAATCATGTTTCCCATCGCTAATCTCGTCGTGGGTCCATTGATGACCTCATGCTCCGCACTTGGAGCAGACGGTAAAAGAATCCGAGCCTCGCGGGGAACCTCGTCGATCACCGTCTCGGAATGGCTGGAAATCACGAACTGCAGCTTCTTCTCAAGCGCCAATTCCATAAGATGCCGTACGAGCTGGCGCTGGGCTTGCGGAAATAGGGCAATCTCAAGTTCCTCGATCACGAACAGGGTGCCTACAGGAGACTGCTGTATCAGATGTAGTATGCCAAGAACGATGTCTTCACCCGATCCCATATTGAAGCCAGTGTAGCTACCTCCTCCGACGCATGTTCGAAGTGTAGACGCTTTGCTACTTGTTAGAGAGGCTGCACCCTGATACCGCCGTCCCATGATTTCACTGAAACGGTCTCTCATTTCTTCACTGAGTTCTTCGCGGTTAACCGCCGCGAGCTTGAAGTGCTGCCTCAAGTGCCGCTTCTCGATTGGATGAGTGGCACGTCCAAGCCCAAGAAAATGCACGGGCCTTTGGGGCCGCGTCTCGTAGCGCATCCACTTATTCGACTGCTTCTTGATGCGCTTATTCAGGTCTGAGTGACTGAACCGCCACTCAATTTCCACACCAGTCGTATCTTCGTCCGATTGGCCCCGAAAGAAAAAATCTCTGAACGTATAATGGCGCGGGGTTTTGCCACTTCGCATTAATGTGGTCGTATGGCTCGGTTGAAACGTGGGCGGCGGGTGGTAGGCTAATGCGGCTAACGCGAGCAAAGTCGACTTACCCGATCCGTTTCGCCCGGAAAGCACGGAGACGGGAAAACGAAAATCTAACTTTACGTGCCGTATCCCGCGAAGACTGGGCGAGCCTCGGACTTCTATACCCATCAGCAACGGAAACGGAACAATTGGACTCTGATTCCAATAGTCTCGAAGTTTTAGTTCTATTGAGCTAAGTCTCGATCCGGGCATGAGTACCCTTGCCAAATTTCGGTCCTTTCGTCGACCATGAATTCGACGGCAGAGTTCATGCACTGCATTCCCTGCGTGACGCTCGTACTGGAGCGCCCCCCCGGTGCGGGCCAGCGCTCCGCGATCATCTGCTCGCTGTTCGTCTCGTGCCATCGCCACTACCAACCAGAGGGTTGGGCTTTGTCCTCTTTTGATCGTGAGCGTGAAATACTACTTTAACCGATGCAGTGGAGACATATACGCAGTAACTCAGCGTACAAATAAAGCCCGTCTCGGCCTCGTTCAGCTACCGGCCTCTCGCAGAATCCCGGCCTATCGACTTCGCAGGTGGCTACAATTCCGTAGCAAGGCCTCGCCTACAGCTGCGCGGGGGATCACGGTGCTAATGCGATGAATAGCAGGCCCGTCCGCCAGAAATGCCCTAAGCAAGCCCGCGGTCTTAATGCTACACGACGTCAGCGCACCTGACGCCCAGAGCGATGAACCACCGCGTTACGATCACGACTTACGGCGTCGATCGGCAAGCCTCCTACGCACGAGTCGCCGCCGACCAAAATCCCTGAGCAAAGTCCGCATGGATGACCTACTCCCAGGAATCTACGAGTGGCTAGTTACGGCCGGCTTGGCAGAGAACCTCGCAGCGAGGCAGGGGCTGCCGCCCGAGCTGCGCCCGCTCCGCAACGCGGAAGCAGCCGACCGCCTCGCACTGCACATCGCTTCGATCGTCGAACAGGCCATCGAATCGCTCCCGGAAAAGGAGCGGGCCGCGGCGGGAGTGAGGATTGCACGCCACCTCGTCGAGCGTGCCAGCGCCGCAGCGAACCTGCC
>CAZEJZ010000068.1:0-10496 GCA_964512415.1 uncultured Opitutaceae bacterium | reverse complement strand
GCCCTCGCTGCGCAGGCGGAGCGCGGCGGGCATCGTCACAATTGGCAAATCATCGTCCCAACATGGGCATGCACGTGATTCTTTGATAGCCGTGCCTTCGGCCTCCTCTGCCCTCTTGTGCGCCGTCTCTGCAAGCGGGCGCATCTCTATGAGCGCCGCCCCTTGCTTCGCCTGCGGCGGTGGCGGAGGCGTGGGGAGCGGAAAGCGCAAGGTGCCAGCCCGGACCCTGGATGCCGCGTTCCTCGGCGCCGTCGAGCGTCCAGCCCTCGGCCCGCGTCGCGACTGGCGCTCCGCGGGTGAGGACGGCCGATTGCGTGCCCGCGTTGGAGAAGTGCACGCCGACGGCGCCGGGACTGCCGATCCAGTAGGGGAAGGGCCAGCCGAGGGGATGTCCGATCCCCTCGTGCTGATGCGTGGCGACGTAGCCCTCGTCGTCGATGACCTTGTTTCGGAAGGCGTTCTTCAGCCGCTGCGTGATGGTCACCTTGCCGTCGCACACGAGCACGCCGGCCGTGTCGGCCCACAGGCACGCGCCCGAGAGCCACTCATCCCAGAGCGTGCACAGCGGGCCGTTGGGATTGCGGTCGGGGTAGTCGAGCCAGACGGGCGGGTAATGGAGCCGATGGAGCGCGTTGAGCGCGCTCATCTCCTTTTCCAATCCCGGGACGATGAAGCGAGGGAAGCCCTCGACGGGCGCGGATCGCTGCGGCGCCGCGAGGACGCTTTCGGTCGCGGCCCGAGCCGGCAGGAAGAAGAGGCAGCCGAGGAGGACGGCGCAGGCGAGGATCATCGACCGTGGGAGCATGCCCTCAGACTGCAGATTCCCGGCCGGTCGCCCAGCCTCGGAATGCGGTGAGGCGGTGCAGCCATGACCGCCGACCAGAAGGCCGCGGCAACCCCGGCAGCGGCCGTTAACTCGAGCGACCCTCGTGTGTGGAGCGCGTTGAAACGGCAACGCGCGAAGAGCCGACTACTCCGCTTGGAATTCGGCGACGAGGAGGCGTCCGAACGTGGCGACGAAGTTGACCTCATTCCACGTTTCGAAGTTGCGCCAGTCGTGGCTGCCCTCGTAACGGCGCGGGAAGTCGCGGTCGAACCACCACAGGGCGCCGCTGGCGCGCAGCTCGGTACGGTGGGGAGTGAGCGTGTCGCGCCGGATCCAGTACTGGGTGACGAGCAGCGTGCCCCATGACAGCGGCTCGACCGCGCCGTCGCCGAGCCGGGCCATCGCCTCGGGCAGCACGAAGTCGGCGAGCCGGGCGGCGCGGCCCTCCACGGAAACGGTGCGGGTGAACAGGTAGCAGGGGACGCCATCCTGCACCGTCTCGCCCTCGAAGCGCACGGTGCCGGACGCGGCGCCGAGAGTCGGCACCGGATGCAATTGCGCGTGCGGAAGGGGGGCCTGAACTTCGACGGGCCAGGTCTGTCCGGGCCGGGCCCACGGGCGGAGGGATCCCACGAAGAGTTCGCCGGCCAGGGCCCACTGCCACGTGGTGAGTGCGGTGGTGCCGGCCGCGAGCCCGACACTACGTCCGCTCGGGAGAATCCGTGCCGAGACGGCCTCGTCGCCGCCTTGCTCCCGCCACGATGCCTCGAACGCGGCCCCGTCCGAGGCTGGGGCGCCGATGGCCAACGTCAGCACGGCCGACTGGCGATGGAGCGACGTGAGGTAGCGGGCCATCGACTTGCGTTCCTCCTTGTCCGCGAATCCCCCGAGATCGAGGTCGCGCGGCTCGGCCACGATCCGCTGGCTGCCGGGCGCGAGTGGCAGCGACAGGAGACGGTTCCGATGGGGATAGCCCGAGACCGTCTGTTCGTGGGACAGGCGCACCGAGAAACGCTGTCCCGTCCTCCAGCGGTACGCCGGGGCGGGTCCGTCCGGGAGGAGGGCCTCCATCATCTGCTGCACGGCCTTCCGGTGTTGCAGGTCGGAGCGGAAGAGGTGGGCGTTGCCGAATGTCCCACCATCCCCGAAGGCGAGCACGCGACCCTTGCGGTAGGGCATCACGACGCCGAGGGGGGCGGTGGCTCCGGCCCGGGGGTCGTGCACGACGAGGTGCGGCGTTCCCGCGGTGGGCGCGAGGCGCAGGGTGGTGCCGTTTCCGTAGATCAGGCCGTCGGCGCCTTGGAATCCGGGTTCGTCGGCGCGGAGCGGCACGGAGAGCGTGCCCGTGACCTCCTTGAGGAACTCGATACCGAAGCGTGCCGCGATGCGATTGGCTCCGTCCCAGTCGATGGGATTACGTGGGGCGGAGTGGCTGTTGAGGACAAGGATCAGCATGCCGCCCCGGCCGACGAACGCCTCCAGTAGGTCGGCCTCGCGATCGGTGAGTGCGGCGCGGCCGCCGGACTCCGGTCGGATCGGTGAGACCATCATGTAGGCGTCGGTGGAGCGCAGCAGCGCCTCGCTCAGTGGCTCACGGGTGCTGTCGACGCGGAAATGATCGGAGATGACGTGCGCGAAAGTGAACGTGCCGTTGGGCAGCGCGTTCACGCTCGGCGAGTAGTGATTGGTCAGCCCGCGATTCGCCCCGTCGAGCGCGACGCCCTGGGAGAAGGCAGCGGCTCCGGGATCGATTTGATAGTACTCGTCGAAGAGGAGGCGGTGGCGCTGGTCCTCGCCCCAGGCCGTGACGCCCAGTGCGGCAAGGAGGAGCAGGCGGAGGAAGGAGCGGAGCCCGGCCAGTCTTTGGGGCCGCTCAGCGGAATTGAAACGAGTAGAGCTTTGCATTCTTGAAGTGGAACCGCAGCCGCACTGGGCGTCCCTCAAGCGTCTGCACGCTGGAGTTGCCCCGCCAAGACACCCGCTGGTCGGTGCCGGTTCGGCTGAGCGAGTCGGCCTCCGCGAACGCGAAGCCCGGGATCGGCGAGTGGCGTTCATCCAGCACCTCGACGCGCACCTCGCAGGGCTGGGCGCCCCACTGCTGGAGGGCGGCCTGGAGGTTGAGGACGAGTTCCTGCCCGCGGAAGGTGAATGCGCGCGTGGTGACGATGCTGTAGTCCCGTCGTGCGCCTTCGAGGGAGACGAAACCGTCGAGCGGCAGTTTGGCGAGGCCAATGGCCGCGCGAGCCCTGTCCCCGAGCTTTTCGAGTTGCTCCGGCGAGCGCCAGTTGGTCCCGGTGTAGAAGCAGAAGATCTCGCCGCGGTGGATGATGGGGGCCTCCGCGTAGACGGTCACGCAGTCGAAGTCTCCGTTGTCCCCAAGCGAGATCACAGCTTCGCGGAACTCACGGTCGTAGTGGATACCGTCGCGGCTGAACGCGAACTGGGGGGAGATCCGGGTGTTCGTGGTGGAGAAAATCCACGGAAAGGCCAGGTACCATCCGGCGTAGAACGAGGTGGGCATGGCGTAGAACTCCGTGTCGGGATAGTCGCGGGCATCCGCCACCACGATCGTCGCGGCGGGCGACCAGTGTGTGAGGTCTGGACTTTCCGCACGTCCGATGGAGCGCCGCGCGTAGGTCGAGTTCATGTGGAGGTTATTCTCCATGTGAACCGCGTACACCTGCTGGATCGGGTCCCAGCCGAGAAAGTGCGTTGGACCCCAGCGGCCGACGTGCTCGCCGAGGTCCACCACGGGATTCGCGGCCGCGCGCTCCCAGCGGTAGGCGTCGGGCGAGGTGAAGAGCTCGAACGTCATCCCCTTCGTGGTCGTGGAGCCCTTGCGCACGTGCGCCTTGTAGCGCCGGGAGGGGTCGGGATCGTGCAGGTCCTGAAAGAAGTAAGCGCGGTGTTGTTCGGCGGGAATGATGTTGTTCGCACGGGAGCCTTCGAACTCAACGAGACCCAATTCCGGCTTGGTCCAGTGCTCGCCGTCCGCAGAAAACGCCTCGCAGATGACGGGCTGGCCCTCGTTGACAAGAACCTCGCCGCTGCGGTCGCGACCCTCGGCGGCCATCGTGGTGGTGGAGTATCGCATCCGGAAGGTCTGCAGGCGCTCGTCGAAGATCACCCAGGCAATGCGCAGATCGCTGCCCTCCCAGCGCCGGTCGCGACGGATGATCGGATTGGCCTCTGATTTCACGGCGGGGTTGAGCCGGCGGAGCGTGCGCTCGGAGGACTCGATCAGCGAGGCATCGAAAAACAACTGGCGCTCGCGGCCGATCGCAGGAACGCCGGCGCGGACGGGCTGCAGGCTCGCCCAAGTGAGGGCGATGAGGACGAGACGCGGGACGGAGCGCATGCGGGATGGCGGCCGAAGCGGGGACGTTCGACCGAGGTTGGGGACTGACGGGGTGCGTCCCTCCTACGTCCGCAGCGGGGGTGGGTCAAGCGTCGGCGGGCCGGCTCGTGGAGGAGGCCTACGACGGGGCATGAGCCGCTTCGCGGCAGCGGTCGGACCGGCTGCTTGGGCGACTGCTGAGCTCGAGGTGATCTGGGAAGGTCGAGCGGACCCTCGGGGCACCCGCCGGCGCGGCCGGCGGTGCCTCACCGGCTGCGGCGTCGCTCGGGAGGTACGGACTCGATCAATTGATTGGGCTTTCCAGGACCCTGCTTCCGGAGCGTGAATTGGTCGTAGAGTCGGCTGGTGGCCGTGCGGGCGATGTAGCGCAGTTCGTCGCCGTCGACGGTGATCACTTGAAACAACTGCGTGTCCTCCGCGGTGCGGACGGCCCACGAATCGCTGGTGAGATCGTACATCTTCGGGCCGGAAACCGAGACGACGAAGACCGTGCCGATCGCGGGATCGTAGGCTTGGTTGAAGCCGGCGGTGACGTTTTGGGTGCCGACCGGCACGCTGCCCGACTTCGCCGAGACGTCGCCGCTACGGGCATACGTGTGGTCATGGCCCGTCAGCACGAGATCGACGCGGAACTCGTCGAAGAGGGGCTTCCACAACTCGCGGAGCCGTCCGTTGTCGCGGCTCCGCGCGGGCGAGAAAACGGGGTGGTGGAAGGTCACGATCGTCCAGCGTTGCGGATTGGTCGCGAGGACGTTGCGCAGCCACGGGACCTGATCCTCCTGGCGCTCGTTGGAGTTGAGGCTGATGATGCGGGCGCCCTGATAGTCGATGAAGTAGACGGTCTCCTCGAGACCGGGAGGACCGTTGCGCGGTAAGGTGAACTGGGGCGCCCAATGGCGCGAGAGCGTGCGCTGGCCGGGATTGGCGATCCGATCGCGCAGCGGGGATTTATCGGGTTCGCGGTCGCGGAGTTCCTCGATGGTGAAACCGGTGAGGGTTGTGAAGGGGGCATCCACCGTCTGGAAGTGGCCTGACTCGGAGATCGTGTAGCTTGCCTTGCGCCCGTCCGTCGCCTCCACCTGCACGGTGTAGCCGCTGCCCTTGCCTTGAGGGTCGAGCCGCGGCGCGTAGGCGAGCGAGACGGCGAGGGTCTTGCCGTCTTTCGCGGTCCAGAGCCGCTCCCGGTCGGGGCCGGCGTTGGCGTTGAAGTACTCGTGGTTGCCCGGCGTGGCGATGACGGGAATCGTCCCATTGACCCACGCCGGTGCAGCGAACCACTCGCCCCATTCGTGGTCGTTCTGCGCACGGTTGATCAGGTCGCCGGCGTGGAGCGTGAAGGCGGCGCGTGGAGCCTCGCGGAACGCTTCCCGGAACACCCGCGACCAATGCGTGCGAATGTCGTTCTGCGCATCGCCGAAGTAGACGAACGTGAAGGGTGTCGCCTCGCGGCGGGCGGTGCGGAAATGGAACCATTCGCTCCAGTTGACGCCGTCTCCCACCCGGTAGGCGTAGAGCGTGTTTGGCGTGAGGTCGGTGAATTCGACGGAGTGGTAGTGGGCCGGACCGAGGTTGCTTTCGAAGCGCACGCTGGCAGCGGGGTAGTCCTTGCCGTCGGGCTGGGGCCCGTCGGAGGCGAGCGCGAGTTGTGCGCGGGCATGGGTCACGGCGATGGACGTCCGCCACGTGACCGCCTGAGTGGAGGCAGGGTCGCCGGACCACGTGAGCACCACCCGGTCGGGCATCACGGTGGCGCGGTGCAGGTCGGCCAGGGCCATGGGCCGCGGCGCAGGATCGTGCGGTCCGTCGTGCGCGCCGAGCGGCAGGCACGGCGCGGCGAGGACGAGCGCGAGGGACCAGAGGGCGAGGCGTCGGACGACGGTCATACGGAAGAAGTGGGAAAGATCTGGTCCGAGGTCGAGCCCGCTTAAGTCACGGTGCCGTGAACTCTGCTTCGATGGGCTGTCTCGGGTCGACGCGGCGGTTGGTCAAGGGGTGCGTGGTGAGGCGGACTCCGCGGGCGCTTTCCGGTCGCCCAGCCGACGCACGAAGCGGACGGCTGCGTCGGGTTGGTCGATGAACACTCCGTCGGCCTGGGCGCGACGAAGGACGAGCTCGAGGAGGACGTCGATTCCCGGCACCCCGGGTGGGAGGGCATCGGCGCGCAGCGTGTAGGGGTGCACGAGCAAGCCGAGTCGATGGGCCGCCGCGATGAGCGGCGTCACTTCCGCCACGCCGCCCGTTCCGGCGCGTAGGATCTGGCCCAAGTTCGGTCCGATGCCGGTGGCGTAGGTGGCGATGTCGCGGAGGCCTTCCTCCGTCTGCATCGCGGTGTAGTCTGCCGGGGCCTCGTTCCAGGCGTTCTCACCGAGGAGCTGGATGAGCCGCAACTCGGTCCGGTGCACGGTGCGCAGGGTCCGCAGGGCAGCGGGATCGAAGCACTGCACGAAGACGGGGTCCTCTCGATGGGAGAACCCATGGCGACGCAGTTCCGCAAGCAGGGCAGCCCCCAGGTCCCGACCCTCCGCAGCATGCCACGCGGGCGCCTTGAACTCCACGTAGATGCCGGCGTTCCGCCCGGTCGAGCGGTTCAAGCCTTGGATCAGTCGGATTTGCTCGTCGAGCGTGCACAGCCGAAACGCGCTGTCGCTCTGATGGGGAAAACGCTTTGGGAACACGGGTTTCCCGGTGCGTGGTTCAAACCGTTCGCGGACCTTGAGCTGCCTTAGTTCGTCCCACGAGAAATCGATGGCGTACCACCGGCCATCCGGGCGGTGGCGGCTCGGGTGGCGTTCGGCCACGTCCGTGGTGGTCTCGAGGTGGATGTCATGGGTGACCACGAGCACGTCGTCACGCGAGAGGACCACGTCCTGCTCAATGAAGTCCGCGCCGAGCGCGTGGGCGTAGGCGGCGGACTCCAGCGTGTGCTCGGGCAGGTAGCCGGAGGCTCCGCGGTGCGCGATGACGATCGGGGTGCTGGGCTCGGCCAGAAGGGTCAGACCGGAGCCGAGGAGAAGCGGAAGAAGGGGGCGGAGCATGGGAGCGGGAACGAACAGGCGCGTCGACCGGCGCGAATGACTCATGGACGCACTCGGGCCGGAGAGCCAGAACGGAACCCGCGACCGAGCCGCGGACGCATCGGTCCGCAACCGTCCGCCGTGGCCATCTGACCTCGGTTCCCCCAGCCGCGGTCCGCGGCCCTCGCCGACCGGCAGGTGGCGCCGGGGGGCACCCCAGTGCTGAAGCGGTGCGCCGTTCGATCAGGGAGGCGCTGCCGGTCTGAGTTCCTCGCTCAGATCAACCCAGCTCGCGGAGGATTTCCTCGCGTAGGACCCGGCCGATGGTGACGACGTGGGCTTTTTTGAAGAGGATGCCAATGGGGATCGCGATCAGGCGTTCGGCGAGATCGTGGGTGCGCGGGAAGTCCTCGGGACGGTAGCCCGGGGCGGGCCACGTCTTGAAGTGCATGAACGGCCCCCGCCCGGCGGCGTGGGTCGAGCGATTCTTGACGTACTCGCGGGCGGTCTGGGCGTAGGTGCCGGTGTGGGGGGTGAGCGTGACCCCGCGGGCGGCGGCGCGTTCGCGGACGGCGCGCGCCTGGGCGGCGGTCGGCATGAACAGGTAGCTCTCGAAACCGATGTCGCCGGCCGGATCGGGAATGCGGCGCCACGTGATGCCGGGCAGTTCGCCCATCTCGCGGAGCAGGGTATCGCGGAGGGCGCGCACCTTGCGGACCATGCCGGGGACGCGCGGCAATTGCGCGCAGGCGACTGCAGCGGTGAGTTCGCTCATGCGGAAGTTGCTGCCGACGAACATGGGTTCCTTGGCGGGTGTGCGCTTCGCGTGCTCGGCGCGGTACTGACCGAGGTCGGCCATGCGGGCGGCCCGTTCGTAGAGTCGTGCGGACGACGTGAGCACCATCCCGCCCTCGCCGGTGGTGACCACCTTGCGCTGCTGGAAGCTCAGGATCGAAATGTCCGCCACGGCCCCGGCGGCGCGTCCGCGGTACGTTGCCCCGATGCTTTCCGCATTATCCTCCAGCACCCAGAGACCGTGGCGGCGCGCCGCCTTGAGAATCGGGGTGAGGTCCCCCGGCACGCCTTGGTAGTGGACGACGAGGACGCCCTTGGTGCGGGGCGTCACGAGGCGGGCGATTTCCTTCGGGTCGAGATTGAGGGACTCGTCGACCTCGGCCAGCACCGGCTGTCCACCGACGCGCACGATCGCGGTGAAGCAGGAGACCCAACTCCAGACCGGGAGAATCACCTCGTCGCCGGGGCCGACCCCCAGCGCACCGAGCGCCACCTCGAGGGCGGCCGTGCCGCTGCTGGTGCCCAGGGCGTAGCGGACACCGAACATCCGCTCCGCGAGGCGTTCGACCTGCGAGGCGAAGCTGTGCTTGATCGGGGCGTTGCCGACTCCGTAGTAGCGGAAGAGGGCTCCGCTTCGGACGACCTTGCTCAGGTTGCGCAGCTCGGCGGATCCGATGAGGCATTCGCCGAGGCCCATGGGAGGAAAGCGCCGGACGGTCTTGGTGCGAGGAGACGAGGGCATGGTACGGAAAAGGAGAGGGGGTAGAGAGGATCAGGGCAGGCGCAGCAGGCCGCGGGCGTTGCTCCAGAGGAGCTTCGTGAGGACCTCGGCGGGCAGGTCAAGGCCGTCAAGCAAGGCAAGATGATCGCCGCCGTAGGTGTCGCGGCCGAAGGTGACGCGATCCTGAAACTCGATCAGGAAACGACGCGTACGGGCTTCGTCCCTTTGCAGTGCGATGAGCCCTGAGCGAGCGGAGATGTCCGCCACCAGGTTGGGCATGCGCCGCATGAGAGCCTGAAGGCGGCCCTCGCCCGTGGCGGGACCGTCGGGATACTGTTCGCCGCGTCGCGGTGCGTCGGCATCGAACTCGCGCCAGAATCCCGGCGCGTGCCCGATGAACGTCGTCTCCGGACACGCGCGCAACGTGCGTTCGAGGACCTCGATGTCGCCGCCGAACCAGACTCGCTGCAGGCCTGGTGAACCCGTCAGAAACGGTACGTCCAAGTGGAGAAGCACCGGCAGCCCGAGGCGACCCGCTTCCCGGAAGAGCTCCAGCGAGCGCGGGTCATCGAGGAGGACGGCGAACTTCCACTCCCCGCACAGCCGCACGCCGTGCATTTGGGCGGCCGAGCGGAGCAGCTTGGGGGCGCCGGGCCAGAGCGGGTGCGGGCAGTACCCGAGGTGAAAGCGCGCGGGATAGCGCTCGCGCGCGGCGAGCAGGTCTGGCAGCGGCAAACCCAGATGCGTGCCGTCGGGCAGCATCTGCGTGGCATTGAAGTACTCCGGCTCCATCGTGTGCTGCTCGAGCGGGCCGATCTGCCATGTCATCAGCAGCGCCTCCGACACGCCGTGGGCATCGAGGTCGGCGACGAGCCCCGCGGCGTCGCGGCCGCCCCAATACACGTGCTGGTGGAGATCGAGGATCGGTCCGGTGTAGGTCTTCATCGCGGAGGCAGCGGTTGGATGAGGTTCAGGATCACGCTGGCGAGGTAGCCGACCACGAGGCTGATTCCGACGGTCGTGGCCTGCATCAGGATCGGGCTGACGTGTTGGACGAGGAAGAACGAGGCGACCGCGCTGACCGCGGTGCCGATCAGGACCCCGTCCCAGCGCGCGGAACGCGTGAACAGGCCGAGGCCGTAGGCGGCGGCGAAGCCGCCGCCGAGCACGGCGAAGGCTTGGAGCCCGAAATCGAGCAGCGACTGGATCCCGAAGAGCGACACGACCGCGCCCGCCGCGGTAGCCACGACGCCGGTGCCGAGAACCAAGGCGCGGTTGGACACCCGGTCGCGGACTCCGCTGAAGACGGCGAACCGATCCAGAAAGTCGACCCGCATCAGCGTCGCGAGCGAGCTCAGCCCGCTGCTCAGGGTCGACATCGAGGCCGCGAGGATGGCGGCGATCAGCAGGCCGCTCAGTCCGGCGGGCATCTCCCACGCGATGAACATCGGGAAGACGGCGTCGTTCGCGATGCCCGGCAGGAAGCGCTCCGGGTGCTCGCGGTAGAACAGGAACAGTGCCGTGCCGATCGCGAAGAACGTGGTCGCACCCGGGATGACGAGGAACGCCATGAAGATGACCGAACCGCGGGCGTGCGCCTCGTTGCGCGTGGCGAAGACCCGCTGCATCAGCATCTGGTCCTTCGGCCAAGTCAGGATGTTGAAGACCTCGAGAAACAGGAAAGCCCAGAGTGTGGGGGCGACGAGGCTCAGATCGAAACTGAAGATCTGCGTCTTGCCCAGCGCCGAGGCCTCGCGCCCACGACGCTGCTCGAGCAGCCCG
>CAZEJZ010000067.1:0-10505 GCA_964512415.1 uncultured Opitutaceae bacterium | reverse complement strand
GACGGAACGCCGGGCGTTCCATACCAGCAAGAAGACGCCCCAGGCCACGGCAACCCCCAGCAGTTCCACAATCCCGTGGAACAGCAGGTAGTTCTCGCGGCTGGTCCTGTGGAGCAGGAGCAGGGCCAGTGCCGCCGCACCGCAGAACCAAGCGGGGATGTGATGCAGGTCCTGTGCGAGTCCGATGCCGAGCGCGGAGCCGCCCCATCCCGCTACCGCGAAGAGGGCGGCCGACAGGTGCGGGCGACCTCCCTGGGCCGGGTAGGCCACCAGCGCGGTCGAATAAAGCGAGACACCCGCCGTGTAGAGCATTTCGACGCCGGTCGTCCGCGTGGTCCCGTCGCCCAACCAGAGTGCGGCGCCGGTCAGGAGCGCAAATGCCAGCCCGAGGACGCGCGCGCTGAATCCACGGTCGATCGCGAGACCGGCGAGCACCGCGGCGACGAGATGGGTGAGGGCGTTGCCGCCGAGCACCCAAGCGCCCTGCCACGTCGCGCTGCGCAGCGGCTCCGTATGCTGGATGATGTAGAAGGCGGCGGAATCCAGCCAGACGAGCGCGAGGAAAGCGACCAGCCAGCAGGCCGGGATCGGCGGTCGGAAGTCCGCCTGCTCGGACCGCGGTGCGGCGGTGAGCGTGAGGCCATTGGCCGCCAGCGCCCCGATCACTGCGGCCACGGCCGCCACCACGGTCTGATCCTCCGGGCGGGCATTGAAGACCGCGGGGAGGTTGCAGAAGGCATAGGCGAGGCCCGTGCCGAGCCCGGCCCATAGCCCGAGCCTCCGGCCCCCGAGCACGCCCCGGAGGCCGCTGACCAGGATCACGGTGAGCCAGCCGAGGCTCAATCCCACGGACAGCGCGGCGACCATCATCAGGAGCCAGGTCTTCGCAAGAAGTGCGAGCACTGCCGCCACCCCGCAGGCCCGGAAGCCGTGCGCCACGGATCGGGTGTACCGCTCGAAACGAAAACTCCGCGCCGCCAGCAGGCTTCCCGCCACGCCGCCGACGCCGAGCGCGCCGAGCAGCCAGCGGAGTCGACCCTCGGCCAGCGGCAGCGCCAGTTCCACGAGAGCGAACTCCGCGAAGAGCAGGAAGTAGACGTACGTCGCCGTGATCGCGATGGCCGCGCAGGCCATCGTGATCGCGCGCGGTGATTCCTCCTCGGGCGCGTCAGTCATGGCGGATTCGCCCGGCTCCACGGCGGAGCAGAAGGAATTGCGCGGCGGCGAGTCCGAAGTCCGTGGCCGGAACGCTCAGCCACATCGGACTGAGGTGGCCGAGGGCGATGGCACTCAGGCTGTAGCCGCCCGCCGCGAGGCGGAAGAGAATGGTCGCGCCGAGGATGACCCGCAGACGCTCCGTCGGCTTGGCCAGCGCCCAGAGGTAGGTGGCCCCCACCGCCGCCACGAACGCCCCCACGAAACGCAGGAAGATCAGCGCCTCAGGTCCCGGTACCGCGACGAACATCAGCGGGAGCACCACGGTGGGGATCAGCATCAGGCCGAGCCCGGCGGCGGCATCCATCGCCCCCGCGAATCCGCAGAGAGCCCGGGCGAGGAAGTCCGGAGAGGAGGTCTTCATGGTCGGAAGGTAGTGCGGAGCCAAATCCCAGAGGCCGCAAGCAGGACCACGCCGCTCGCTGCGCGCAGCCACAGCCAACCCTCGGCCGCCGCGGAACCGAGGAAAAGGGCGGAGACATCAGATCGTTCGACGGTGAAAAGGCCGATCAAGGCGACGAAGTGGAGGACGAGCCCCGCGTGCCACAGCGCGAAACCCGGCGCGGCGGCCGTCGCAGCGGCCGCCCCAGCGCGGGGGGAGGAAGCCGTTTCCGGCGCGCCCGTCGGTGCGAGGCACTGCAGGAGGACGTGATTCACCGCCGTAATGAAACCGGCCATGGCCAAATGCGCATGCGCGACCAGACCGTGGGTGAATTTGAGGGCTTCGGAGAACCCCGGCAGGAAGGTCAGCCATCCGTCGATGACCAGCAGGGTCCAGCACGCGAATGCGGAAAGCAGCCACCGCCGCGCGGCGGCGGGCCAGACGTAGGCCCCGAAGTGCAGCCAGGTCAGCGGCACCCAGACGAGCAGTGTGCCGAGCGCCACCTGGGGGGCGAGGCGGTGGTGCGACACCGCGCCGTGATTCAGTCCGGCGTAAAGCAGCCACGACGCCACCAGCGCCGCGAGGAAGAGGCGCGGGGCGTTCGCCTGCGCCCGACTGACTCCCGCGCGCCGCGGGCGATCGAGCACGACCGGCAGCGCGCCGTAGAGCGTCAGGATGCCGAGCGTCGAGCCGAGCAGCGCCGCTCCCGTGGCGCCCCCGGAGTCGGGATTCACCGCCGGGTAGACGGTCGTCCCCGCGGCCCAGAAGAAGACCACCGGAACGACGAGGAGCGTGGCGAGAGCCGATCCGACGAGCAGGGCGCGCGGGGTGCGGCCTCGCGAGGAGGGCGATGGCCGACGCCACCACGCGTGAGCCGCCAGCACGGTCCAGAGCACGAGCATGGCCGCGGGCAAGGCGGGTCGCATCCAGCCGCTCCATTCCATGAAGAGCTTGCCGCTGCTGTGGCCAGCCAGCCACGAGAGACTCCCCGCCGCCAGTGCGACGGACCACGCGGCGAGGCCGATCCTGCCGTGCCGCGCGGCGTGCGGATGGCGCGCATCGAGAAACACGCGCAGGACCACCCCGATCAGCGGCACGGTGCACCATCCGTACAGCTGTCCATTGAGATGCACGCTGACCCAGCGCCCGTAAGTGAGCGGGACGAGAACGTCGTTCAGTTCCGGCCACGCCAGCAGCAGCGACATCAGGAGACCCACGGCGTTGGCCACCGCGAGCCAGGTGAAGGCGTGGCGTGCCGTGCTGCGCCCGACCGCGGTGAGCGGGTCGGGCTCTTCAGGCTGCGCGGTGGGGGAAAGTGTGGGCATCGTCGGTGCGGTGGAGCGCACCGCGCTCCGTTCCGTCACATCTCCGCGTCAGAGGTCCGCCAGCAGCCGCCCATCGCGCACCCGGACGATCCGGTCGCAGGCTTCGGCGAACCGGCGTTCGTGGGTGGCAAGGATGATGGTGATGCGGTCGTGCTGCGCGAGCGAACGCAGCAGCGCGAAGACGGAGTCCCCGGTCGCCTCATCGAGCGAGCCCGTGGGCTCGTCGGCAAGCAGCACCGCCGGTGCGTTGAGCAGCGCGCGGCAGATCGCGGTGCGCTGGCGCTCGCCGCCGGAGAGATCCTGGATCCGGTGCGTCAGACGGTGCTGCAGGCCCACGCGCGTCGCGAGTTCGAGCACGCGTGCGGCGGTGTCCCGCGCCGGACGGCCGAGGGCGAGGGCTGGGACCCGGATGTTCTCCTCGACGGTGAGGTCCGGGATGAGATTGTGCAGCTGGAAGACAAAGCCGAGGTGCCGGCGGCGCAGTTCGAGCCGGTTGCTTTCGAGGGTGGGATCCAGCCCGCAGACGCTGAGTTCTCCGCGGTCCGGCGTATCGAGCCCGCCGAGCAAGTGCAGCAGCGTGCTCTTGCCGGATCCGCTGGAGCCCCAGAGCGCGACGACCTCGCCGGTGCGAACCTCGAGGGAGGCGTCCTGCAGGACGCTGACGCGGCCCCGATCGTAGCTCTTCCACACGTGCCGTGCGCGCACGACGATGCTGCCGCGTTCACTCATAGCGCAGGGCCTCCGCGGGTTGGATCCGCCCGGCGAAGCGGGCGGGGTAGATTGCGCCGGCCACGGCGGTGACCACGGCGGTCGCCGTGATGCCGAGCAGCACCCAGCCGCTTACGTTGGCCTGGACGTAGCCTTGGAATTGAGGCGCGTGGGGCAGGACGAGGAGCACACCGGCGCCGAGGAGCAGGCCGACCACGAGGCCGGCGCAGGCGATCGCCGTCGCCTCGCCCAGCACGAGGGCGGAGACCTGCAGTTGCGAGAAGCCGCAGACCCGGAGGACGGCGATTTCCCGGATGCGACCGAACACGGAGAGGAGCATCGTGTTGGCGACGCCCAAGCCGCCGAGCAGGAACGCGCAGAGGCCGACGGCCCAGGCGGTCATCTTGAGGATGCGAAACGAATTGTAGCTCTGACTGAATTCCCGGTTCTCGAGGGCGATCAGGCGGGGATGCGCCGCCTCGACGGCGCGCTTGAAGGCGGCGCCCTCGGCGGTGTCACGCAGCGTCACCGCGACGACCGAACAGACGCCGGGCCGGTGGAAGAAGGCCTGCGCGGAGCGGAGAGGCAGAAACACCCCGCCGTCCTCGAAACCGTTTTCCGTGCGAATGACGCCGGCGACGCGGTAGTGCTGCGCGCCGATGGTGACGTCCTGACCCGTGGGCGTGTGGAGAAAGTCGGCCGCCCGGGAGCCGAGAAAGATCTCGTCGTCGCGCGCGCCGAAGCGTTCCCGCGAGCCCTCCCGCCACACCGCGTGGGTCAGCCGGGGATCGTCGGCTTCGAGGCCGAAGCATGTGATCACGGGAAATCCTGGCGACGAGACGACGCCGAAGAGGAGCGGGTGAGCGGAGGCGACGCTGGGCAAGGCGCGGATGGCTTGTGCGTCGGCCTCCGGGACGGAGCTGAAGAAGAGGTCCGAGACGTTGCGCTCGAAGACGAGGTAGTGGCTGTCGCTGGAAAGGATCCGCTCGAACATGCCGATCGCGCCGTTGACGATGCCGAGGATGGTGAGCATGGCGGCGACGCCGAACGCGATGCCGGCGACGCCGATCAGGGCGCGCAGGCGGTGCCGCCGGAGATTGGTGAAGACGAGGGAGAGCGAGCGCATCGCGGGCGTCACGCAGCGTTGACCAAGGCGCGGGAGGCGGCGGGGACGACGCGCTCGTGAAAGCCGGCGAGGTAGACCCAGCGCGGGCTACCGGCGATGAGCGACTCGAGGGTACGCTCCGCGAGCCGCGCGAGCCGTTCGAGGCGTCGGCGCGTGGCCGGCACACCGATGGCGGCGGCGAGGTTGGGGCGGGAGAGGGCGCGGTCCCGGCCCGGCGTCTTGCCGGTGGTGGCTGCGGCGCCGAGCAGGTCGGCGAGGTCGTCTGCTCCCTGATAGGCGAGCCCCCAGTACACGCAGAGTGCCTTGAGGAGATGAAGCTCGCGCGCGCTCGGGGCCGAGGGGAGGGCCGGGAGCAGGGCGGCGAGCCAGAAGAGGGATGCCGTCTTGCGCAGGGCGACCACGCTCACGGCGCGGGCGGTGCCCGGGCCTTCCGCGAAGCGCAGGTCGAGCGCCTGCCCGCCCACGAGTCCCGACGTGCCGAGGCAGCTGTCGAGGCAGGCGATGGCGGCGACGCGGGTATCCGCCGGCTGCCGCGCGAAGCTCAGGTTCGCGAGGGCGTAGGCGCGATTGATGAACGCCAGCGCGCCGAGGATCGTGCTCGCCTCCCCGTGGACGCGGTGCGCGCAGGGACGTCCCCGGCGCTGGGTCGCGTCATCCATGCAGGGCAGGTCGTCGATCAGCAGGGACGCGAGATGCAGGTACTCGACGGCGCAGGCGAGGCACTCGGCCTCGTCCGCCGCCAGACCGTGCTGGCGGGCGGCGAGGTCGACCAAGCGGGCGCGCACGAGGCGGCCCGGATTCGCGGCGGCGTCCTCGATGACGGACTGCAGGTGCGGTTCGACGCCCGGACCGGAGGGCGCGTGGCGTAGCAGTGCGGAGACAAGTTCATCGGGTCGCTCCGTGGCCTCGAGTGCGAGGCGGGAACGTTCCGTCGGCGGATGAGTGGGCGCGACCATGGCTCAGGAGGCGGCGGGCTTGGCCTGCAGGTGAAAACGGACCTTTACCTTGGAGTCCACGGTGAGCAGGCCGAAGAGCCGGATGATGGGCAGCTTGAAGTCGCGCGTGTCGAGGGTCGCTTCGCCGTTGAAGTTCCAGACGCCTCCGGTCTGAGCCGCGGTGACCGGAAATTCGATCGGCCGCTCCTGACCGTGCAGGGTGAGGGTACCGGTTGCGACGTAGCGATCGGAGCTGCCCTCGCGGGTCAGTTTCGTGAGCGAGAAGCGTCCTTCGGGAAATTGCTCCGCCTCGAACCAGGCGATCATCTTGCGGTCGCGCTTGTCGTTGCCGGTCTTGATGTCGGAGACCCGGAACGAAACGTCGGCGGAAGAGACCGGGCCGGCGGAGGCCGGGCTGGCATCATTGGCGACGAGGGTGGCGGTGAATTGGGCGAGCGTCGCGGTGAACGAGTCACCGGTGGCGCGGACGTCGACGGCGATGGAGGAGTGCGCCGCGTCGATGCTGATTGGGCGCGGAGCAGCGTTGAGGCCCAGCGCGAGACCGACGAGCAGGAGGAATCGGGGGAGGAACCGTTTCATCGCCGTCCACTCTGGAGGGGTTCGATGAACCCAACGTGAAGCGGGGATGAATTCTAGTTCATCTTGCCGTCGGATTCGGCGAGGGGTCGGGATTGGGATGCCACCAGCGATTGAGCGCCGCGCGCAGGGCGAGGAACACGAGCCACACGATGAGAATGGTGATGAGGGTGTGGCTGAGGTAGTGGGCGCCCTTGAGCATCTGGTAGACGCCCATCCATGAACCGAAGGCCAGCCCGATGGCGATCCCCCGGAGACGCCCGCGCCGGGTGAAGGCGAGTCCCGAGAGGGCAAGCAGGGCGAAGCCGCCGCTGGCGTGGCCGGCGGGGAAGCACCGGCCCCGGCGTTTGGCGCTGACCTCGGCGGGAACCGGATCAATGAGCCGGATGAAGGGCATGTCGCCCCCGTAGCGAGTGAGTTCGTACGGGCAGAACATGTTGGTGGTGGCCTTGCCCCATCCGATGAGGGATGGGCCGACGGCCAGGGTGGCGACGACCGCCGCCAACTGGGGCCGGCGATTGCCGAGACCAAGCCGGCGGCGCCAGCTGGCGGGGCCGAGCAGCAGCGCGATGCAGGCCACGCCAAATGCGATGAGCACGGCCTTCGGTCCGGTGTAGAACAGCGCCTTCGGCAGGCTGGCGTTCTCGTCCACTCGCCACTGTCCGGTGGTGAAGTTGAAGCAGGCGTCCTGCACCCAGAGATCGAGCGGGGTGAACTCCGCGAGGAGGAAGACCCCGACGAGGGCGGCGAGGGCCGGCCAGAGGGTGCGGCGCAGAGGATCCGGCGCGGGGGGCGGCGTCGGGGCGTCGGGATGCATCAGCCTTTCATCCGGTCGAAGTGCCGGCGCCACCACTGCTTCAGATTGGAGTCGACGCGAACCTTGACGGACATGGAGGTCGATGAGCCGTCCGGACCGAACGTGGCCCTCATGCCTCCGCCGATCATCCAGCGGCCGTTGGTGGGCGACCAGCGGGCGGGCACCTCCCACAGCAGACCCGGTCGGAGGGTGATGGCATCGTTGCTGGATTCTCCAAATGCGCGCGTTGTGCCGAAGTCGGTCTGAAAAGTCGCGTGCAGCGTGCCAAGATCCCAGACGAAGCCGGCGGAGCCGGTGAAGGCACTGTCGGACAATTGATTCTCGCGGAGCTTTCCTTCGACGTGAGAATCCGAAATGAAGTCCCCGCCGACCGACCAGAAGACGCGGACGTTGGGAATATCGGCGAGGTGACGCGAGAACGTGAGGTAAGGCATGACGTGCTCAAGGCCGTCAACCAAGTCGGGCGGAGGGCTGCTCAGCGGACCAAAGTAGTCGACGCCGACACCGGTTTCCCAGCCGTGCAGCAGACTCTCGCCGAGGTTGTACTTGGTTCCGAGGTGGAGTTCCGAGAAACCGATCTCCGTCCCGATGCCAGTCCCGCGCAGGCCGTGCGACGTGTAGCCCGTGACCTCGCCGAGGACCTCCCAGCGCGAGGTGAGTCCGTAGCGGAGACCAACGGGCACGCGGACGTGGTCATACTTGGTGAGATCGCCGAAGTGGGGATGGAACGTGAAGCGCAGCGCGTTGCGCCGCTCGGTAGTGGGCAGGTTGGCGGTGAAGATGCCTCCGACCCGCAGCGCCGAGTCGGACGTCGGGGCATTGCCGTTGGTGCCCGAGGCGCCAGACGCCGCGGTGCCGGCGGCGGGCGTGGCTGATCCCCAGAGAGGCAGCATCGCGGCGAACGTCGCGACCAGAGTCCGCGCGCTGCGGCCGAACCGGCGGCGCTGGCTTGCTCGAGGGATCGAAATGGAATCTGCGGGCTTCATCGGGTCTTGGGAGGCGCGTCGTCGCTGGTGGCACCGGTCTGGACCGCGCGCGGTTGAGCCACTGCAGCGCGGTAGCGGTTCTGATCCTCCGGCGAGAGCGAGCGATAGAGACCTTCCCGGTAGAGATGGCTCGCGGCCTGATAGTACGAAATGGTTTCCTGCACCTGGTCCGCGTCCAGCGCTCGCGGGGTGAGCGCGAACGTGCGCTGATCGAAGCTGTAGTGATCGACGCCCCGGAGCGGGCGGAGCACGGTGAGGAGGCCGGGTTCGTACAGGCCGACGCGTTGGTAATTTCCGATCAGCGCGCGGCGGTCGCCGGAGGCGTGCAGGACATCCCAGCCGAAGAAGCGCGAGGCGTAGGACCAGTTGAGGAGTCCGAGCAGCGTGGGAGCGTAGTCCACCTGGCTCATGAGGTCATTCACCTTGCCCGGCGCGATCTGGCCGCCAGGCGAGAAGATGATCAGGGGAATGTGGTAGTGTTGGACGGGCAGGGCGGCCTGGCCGGCGACCGAGGCGCAGTGGTCGGCGACGATGACGAAGACTGTGTTGCGGTACCAAGGCTTGGTCGCGGCGGCGCGCAGGAACTCGCCGATCGCGTAGTCAGTGTACTTCACGGCGCCGTTCCGTCCCGAAACCTTGGACGGCAGGTCGATCTTGCCTTCCGGATAGGTGAAGGGCCGGTGGTTCGACGTGGTCATCACGAAGAAGTGGAACGGCTGCCCCTTCGCCGCCGCGGCGTCGGCCTCGCGCAGGGTCCAGCGGTAGAGGTCGCCGTCGCAGGCGCCCCACGCGTTCGCGAACGTGATGTCGGAATCGGCGACGGACGCGCGGTCGACGACGCGGTAGCCGTTGCCCCCGAAGAACGCGTTCATGTTGTCGAAGTAGCCGTAGCCGCCGTAGATGAAGGCGGTGTCGTAGCCGCGACTGCGGAAGACGCTGCCAAGCGTGAACAGGTCTTCGTTGCGCGGGCGCTTGATCAGCGAGCGGCCCGGCGTCGGGGGCAGGGAAAGCGTGAGCGCCTCCATGCCGCGATCCGTGCGGGTGCCCGTGGCGTAGAACTGGGTGAAGACGAGACTCCGTGGCGCGATCGCTTCCAGCTCCGGCGTCAGTCGCGAGGCTGGATTGAACGTTGAGAGGAAGTCGGCGCTCAGGCTCTCCACCGTGATCTGGATGACGTTGGGGCGAAGCTCCGGATCGCCGGGCCGGGGTGCGGGCACCCAGCGCAGCGTATCGTGGGCCGACGTACCGGGCAGCGGCAGGGAGCGGTCCGAGGCCAACTCGCCGCGGAGCTTGGCGAATGCCTCGTCGGTCGGGATGACGGCGTAGAATTGGCGGTAATCGAGCTCGTTGTTGCGGAAGGCGGCGAAGAGCGACCAGAGGCCGTTCTTGGCGAGTTCGCGGTTGAAGGTGTTGGCGAAGGCCGGGATCCGGTTGGAATCGAGACCCACCCCGAGCGCGATCGCGCCTGCGGCCCACGCGCCCGCGTTCAACCAGCGCCGCCCCATCGACTCCGGCGCGTGCGCCAGCCACCGCTTCACCCAGCCGGTGCGCAGGAGCAGCGCGTAACCTGCCAGCGCCCCCGCCGCGATCCCGGCAAAGACGGCGGGCAGCGGGTACGACTCGCGGATGTTGGCCATGACCTCGGTCGTGTAGACGAGGTAGTCGACCGCGATGAAATTGAAGCGGACGCTGAATTCGTCCCAGAACAGGAACTCCGCCACCGCGCCGAAGAGCAGCAACGCAAAGGTGCCCACCAGCGCGAGGTGCAGGCCCCCGCGCACCCAGCGACTCGCGAACGCGCGGGCCGGCAGCAGCGCGAGGAAGATTGCGAGCGGCGCCGCGATCAACACCGCCGTGGCGGCATCAAACACCAGCCCCAGCGAGAAGGCCCCGAGCAGACTGAGGTCCCAGGAGACGCTCTTCGCCGATACGACCAGCAACACCACGCGCGTGGCCAAGCTCACCACGGCAAACACCGTCAGGAAGATCCAAAGCAGCCCGTGACGGCTGCTGAGCCGTCGATCCAGCCACGATTGCGGAGAGTCCCCGGAATGGGATGCGGAGGAGGTCGAGTCAGGCATGGGAGGCGTGCGCGTTCAGGTTCGGACCCTCATGCCGCAACCCTTAAAAGACAACTTTGGGGTCTTGAATGTTCATTCTAATTCACGGTGATTTTTCCCATTCGTGTTCTTGCCATTGATTTTCCGTCAGGTGGGTGAGCTCAACGAATGCGTTGCGGCGATGAGGTTCGACCTCCGCCAGCTCTCCCCACTGGGACCTGAGTCCGTGATCAGGCCGACCGGGGATCACGCCCGCGCCGCTCGGCGGCGCTGCGGCCGCGGTCCGCGCGGGGGGGCTTGGGGTGCCGGCCCATCGCGGGCTTGGGAAGGAGCCGACGAGGCAGCGGAGCGTCT
>CAZEJZ010000066.1:0-10557 GCA_964512415.1 uncultured Opitutaceae bacterium | reverse complement strand
GAGCGACTCGGCGATCCTGATGTCGGGCAGCTTGCCGATCTCCTCGGCGGCCACGACCTCGCTGATCAGGTTCTGCTTCTGCTTGATCTCGGCGGCGGCGGCTAGACTGCCGCTGAAGCCACTCGTCACGGTGAAGGCCTCGAGCGTGACCACCTCATCCTTCTTCGCGGCGTCTTTCTTGGCCGCATCGGCGGTGGGAGCGGGGGCGGTTTGAGCGACGGCGAACGACGTCGCCGCGAGCGAAAGCAGCGCGAACGCTGCGGGGTACAGGCGGGCCCGACGCGAAGGACGGGCGGAGCTGGCGGAGTGCATATGGGTTGGGTGTTGGGAGAAAACACTGCCGTCCGGCACGCGAGTGCGCGGACCGCAGGGGTCGTTGGACAGGGGGTTACGGGGAAATCGATGAGCGCAAAGGCACACCGGAATTTTCCGCACTGTCTTCATGGTCGTCGGCTCCCGCCACCGACAAATCCTGCATAAAACCGCGATGATCCCAAAAAAACTTAGATGCGCCTCACCTTCGGGTCCGCCCTGGAAGGGTGCGGCATCGTCGGCGCAGGCCAGTTCCCAGAGGGGAGGACGGGATTCGAGCGATCTCGGGCGCGCGGAAGAAACAAAGCATTTGGACTGCAATAAAAGGCGATCTAGGTTTTGTCCTGATGAAGCAAGAGTTCTCCTTGCGGGCCGCTTTGACGCGGAAAGGGGTCTGGGCAGGGTGAGGAAACCCCGTCATTACCCCGTGAGCTCTCCTTGGCTGGCGAATGTCCCGAAGGCTGTTGGTTCCCTGTTGGCATTGATCCTGGCTTGCGATCACGCGTCGCCGTTGGCCGGAGCGTCCCTGCCACCGGGGCGGGCCGGAGAGGGCGTGGCGGCGGCGGTCAGCCTGGCGCGGCCCCCGGTCCCCGGAAATGCGGGCGTCTTCTACTTCGTGCTGACGGACCGCTTTGCGAATGGGCGGACGGACAACGACACGGGCGGCTATCCCGGAGGGCGCAATGACCACGGGTTCGATCCGACCGCGATCTCGCACTACCACGGGGGCGACCTAGCCGGGCTGACGCAGAAGCTGGACTACCTGAAAGGGCTGGGTGTGACGGCGATCTGGCTGACCCCGCCGTTCCGCAACAAGCCGGTGCAGAGCGGCACGGCCGGCTATCACGGCTACTGGATCCTCGATTTTTTGGCGGTCGATCCGCATCTCGGCACCGAGGCGGAGTTCCGCGGCTTCGTGGCGGCGGCGCACGCGCGGGGCATTCGCGTGTTCATGGACGTGATCCTCAATCACACGGCGGATGTGATCGTGCCGGAGGGCGGGGACATCAGTTACCGGGACCGGGCGGGCTGGCCCTATCGCGATGCGCAAGGGCGACCCTTTGACGAGACGCGGTTCATCGACAATGGCGTGGGAGCGCCCCCGGTCTTCCCCGAACTTTCGGCGGAACGCAGCTTCGCGCACCGCCCGACCATCCCTCCCGGCGAGGAGCACGCGAAGAACCCCGCCTGGCTCAATGACGTCCGCTTCTACCACAACCGCGGCAACACGGACTTCACCGGCGAGAAGTCGTTGCACGGCGACTTCGTCGGGCTGGATGACCTCTTCACGGAGCACCCGGTGGTGGTGCGCGGGATGATCGACATCTACCGCCAGTGGATCGAGCGGCACGGCGTGGACGGTTTCCGCATCGACACGGCGAAGCACACCAACATCGAGCTCTGGCAGGCCTTCGGCCCCGCGATGCGCGAGGCGGCGCGGCGCCTTGGCAAGCCCGGCTTCTTTTCCTTCGGCGAAGTCGCCACGAGTGACACGGACACGACCCTCCTGAGTGAATTCAGCACGCTTGGGGCGCTCGATGCGTCGCTCGATTTCCCGCTCGCGATCGCGGCGCGGGACTTCGTCGGCCGCGCTGGCCCGGCCTCCGGGCTGGCGTCGGTGTTTCAGGAGGATGACCGGTACACCGACCACGACAGCACGGCCCGGGCCCTGCCGACCTTCCTCGGTAATCATGACCAAGGCCGCTTCGCGTGGTTTCTCCGTCAGCTCGACCCCGCGGCGGACGACGCGCGCCTGCTGACCCTGAGCAAGCTTGGCCACGCGTTGCTGTTCCTCGTGCGTGGCCAGCCGGTGGTGTACTACGGGGACGAGCAGGGCATGATCGGCCGCTACGGTCACGACATGCAGGCCCGGGAAAGCATGTTCGCGTCGCAGGCACCAGACTTCCGCACGGCGCCGCTTCTCGGCACGACGCGTACCGGTGCGGACGACAAGTTTGACCCGGGACATCCCCTGTACCGTCACCTGGCGGGACTCGCGCGATTGCGGGCGGAGCATCCGGCGCTCGCGGAGGGTGCGATGATCGTGCGACCGACCAGCGATGAAGCGGTGTTCGCCTTTTCCCGCATCGAGCGCAACGCGCGGATGGAGTACGTGGTCGCGGTGGGCAACCAGCGCGAGGGTGACCGGACGGTGGCGGTCCCGACCAGCCAGCGGGAGGGAGCGGTTTTCCGGCGCGTGTATCAACTCGGTGGATTCGACGCGGAAGCGGTGGCGCCGAACCGCACCGGCGCGGACGGGACGCTGCGGGTGGTGGTTCCTGCGCTGGGGGCGGTGGTGTGGCGCGCGGAGCGTCCGCTCGAACGGCCGACGGTGGCGCCGACGCTTCGTCTCGTGCGTCCGCTGGGTGCGGCGGAGCTGGCGTTTGGAGCGCGGGAGATTGACGGGCAGCGCCTGACCGAGCGTCAGGAAGTCCGGGCGGACGTGAGTGGTGGCGATGGCGTGGCGGAAGTGACGTTCGTGGCCCGCCGGAGTTCGCGGCCGGACACGTGGGAGTACCTCGGCACGGATGACGCGCCGCCGTACCGCGTCTTCTGGCGGCCCCCGGCGGATTGGGCGGCGGGGGAGACGATCACCTTTGCGGCCACGGTGGATTCACTGCGCGGGGATCGTGCGGTGGCGGAGCTGCCGCCGCTGCGCGTGGCGCGTCCCCTGGCGGTGACCGGGGTGGCGGGGGCGACGGTGCCGCGCTTCACCGAGCGGCCACCGGCGGAGGTGCGGGGTGCGGCGGGTGCCGAGGTGGTCTTGCGCGTGCGGGCGGAAGGCTTGCCCGAGGCAACGTATCAATGGTACCGTGACGGAAACCCGCTGCCCGGCGAGGAAGGCCCGACCCTGCGCCTGCGCGTGGGACCGGCGGACGCCGGGGCGCGCGTGGTCGCGGTGGCCCGGAATCTCGCCGGGGCGGCGGTGGGCACGGAGACGGTCTTGAGAGTCGACCCTGCGCCCGCTCGCTAGTATCCCTTCTCTCACGCTTTACCCCAACCCCCATCGACCATGCGCCCCCCGGTTCCGACCACTCCCCTAACGCTCGCGGCCATCTGGAACATGAGCTTCGGCTTCCTCGGCATCCAGTTTGGCTGGGGCCTGCAGATGGCGAACATGAGTGCGATCTACCAGTACCTCGGTGCGAGCGAGTCGGACATTCCACTCCTGTGGCTCGCGGCTCCGGTGACTGGACTATTGGTGCAGCCGATCGTGGGCTATGCCAGTGACCGGACGTGGAACCGGCTTGGGCGGCGGCGCCCGTATTTCCTCGGCGGAGCGATCGTCGCCAGCCTCGCGCTGATCGCGATGCCGAACTCGCCGAGCCTCTGGGTGGCGGCGGGGCTGCTGTGGATTCTGGATGCGGCGGTGAACGTGAGCATGGAGCCCTTCCGCGCGTTCGTCGGAGACCTCCTCCCGCGGCGGCAGCGTCAGGTTGGCTTTGCGATGCAGAGCCTCCTGATCGGACTCGGCGCGGTGCTCTCGTCGGCGCTGCCCTGGATCCTGACGCGCACCGGTTGGGTGGCGGAGGGCGCGGCCGGTGCCGGGGTGATTCCGCAGTCGGTGCACCTTGCGTTCTATCTCGGGGCGGCGGTCTTCCTCGCCTGTGTGATCTACACGGTGGTGACGACGAAGGAACATGCGCCGGGGCCGGAGACGGCGCTGAGCGAGGCGGCGCGGGCCGAGGAGCGGGAGTCCCTTTTCGTCGCGATTTTCGGCGGCATCCGGCAGATGCCACTGACGATGCGGCGGCTGGCGTGGGTGCAGTTCTTCACGTGGCTTGGCCTCTTCTGCATGTGGATCTATTTCACGCCGGCGGTGGCGCACGGCATCTTCGGTGGTCAGCCGGGGACGCCCGAGTACCAGCGCGGCGTGGAGTGGGGCGGGGTGTGCTTCGCGGTCTACAACGGCGTGGCGTTCGGCGTCGCGTTCCTGCTCGTGGCGCTCACGCAGCGCGGCGTGTCGGCGCGGCTGCTTTACCGCCTCGGTCTGGTGGCGGCGGGCCTCGGCCTGCTCAGCGTGGGCGCTTGGAAGACCCCGGAGGGCTTGTTGGTCTCGATGGTCGGTGTCGGCATTGGCTGGGCGACGATCCTCTCGATGCCGTATGCCTTGCTCGCGAACGCGCTGCCGCCGGAGCGGATGGGATTTTTCATGGGCGTCTTCAACTTGTTCATCGTGCTCCCGCAGATCCTCGCCGCCACGGTGCTCGGCTCCGTGGTCAGCCGCCTCCTTGGCGGCGAAGCGATGCCGGTCGTGATGATCGGTGGTGGCGCGATGCTGATTGCCGCGCTGCTCATTTCCCGCGTCCCGAAGGAAACGGCGTCGGCCTAGGCGCGGGACGGTTGGCGGCCCGGGCCAGCGGGTGGCCGCCGGCCGCGGCGCTCAGCGCGGCTCGGTCGCGCCGACGTCGGCGGTGCTGCGCTGCGTCGGGCTCCCGTGGGAGAAATCGAGCCGGTCGAAGTACACCGTTTTCGGCTGCACCTCGCGCTGGGTGCGGCTCGCGCCGAGCTGCGTCCGGAAATCCTGCGGCGTGATTCCCTTGTGCCGTTTGAACACCCGCGCGAAGTAGGCCGGATCGGAGAAGCCGGTGGCGTAGGCGATCTCGGAAATCGTCAGCGGAGTGGACTCCAGCTCGACGGCGGCGGCCTCGATGCGGATCCGCTGGATGTAGTGGGTGAGCCGTTCCTTGGTCTCGGTGTGGAAGAGGTGCGACAGGTAGTCGGCGGAGCAGCCCAGGCCCTCGGCGATGCGCTGGACGCTGAGCTCGGCGTTGGGGAATTGCTCGCGCACGACGCACTTCGCCTGAAAGACCTTGCCGATGTCGCTGTTCAGCTGGCTGCCGCCGACATCGATGACGTTGCGCAGCAGGCCGAGCAAGGCGAGGACGAGCCCCTTGAGGACGGTTTCCTTGGAGGCGCTGGCGGTGGCCGAGGTTTGGCTGAGCGTGTTGGCGAGCGTGATGAAGACCTCGAGATTCGGCGCGTCGAAGAACTCGATGCACTCGATGTCGGGCTTGCGCGGGCTGGCCTCGTGCGCGAAGTGCAGACTCAGCGTGTTGTTGTAGAAACCGATGACGAGGTTGCGGAACGGGCGGTCCGGTTCGGCGGACACGGTCTCGCCGTGCGGGACGCCGGCGGGGATGACGCAGAGCTCGTTCGGGGCGAGCCGGAAGCTGCTCTTCGGGAAGACGAAGTCCGTCCAGCCCGCGAGCTGGAGGAAGATTTCCGGCCGGTAGTGGTAGTGCATGTCCCGCCGGTGCTGGACGGGGCGGGAGTCGCGCGGAATGCGCAGGCCCAGCTGATCGCGGGAGGCGAGGCGGATGGCTTCATCCAGCACGGACCGCATCTCCGCGCGGGCCTGTGGCGGCATGGTGCGCGCGTTCAGCAGCCCGCTGCTGGGAGGGAGCTCGGCCAGCGGCGGAACGGCGGGATCGGACGGCTGCGCGGGGCGACGCATGAGGAAAACTGCTACGACTCGGCGCGGTTGCAACTGCCGGTCGTGCTTTGGCGGCCGCGGGGTTGGGGACGAACGGCGGCCGCGCGAACGCCGAGGGGCGGGGAAGGGGAGGAATGAGGTGGGTTGCCCGGGTGGTGCCCGGGCGCGTGACCGCCGCCGGTGTGAGGCCGGGACGCCTTACAGGAACGCGACGTTCTGCCGGGCAAAGCGGCCGAGGTTGGGCAGCACGATGGGCAGATCGGTGGCGCTGACGCCGAACCAGGAGGCGAGCGTGGCGCTGTACTCGTCCACGCTCGTGGTCGGGATCCACTGTCCGCGCGCCCCGGTATCCTGGGAGCCGCGCAGCGTGAGATCCGGCATGCGTCCGTAGATCTGGCCGCCCTTGACGGCCCCGCCGACGATCAGGTGGTGGCTGCCCCAGCCGTGATCGGAACCGTCGCCGTTGGTGTTGTAGGTGCGGCCGAAGTCGGAGGCGGTGAACGTGGTGACCTGGTCGGCGACGCCGAGCTCGACGGTGGCGTCGTAGAACGCCTTGAGCGAGTTGGAGACATCGGCGAGCAAGTTCGCGTGGGCGCCGATGGCGGGGTTGACGTTGTCGACCTGATTGTCGTGGAGGTCCCAGCCGCCGATGCGGGCGAAGAAGATCTGCCGCTTGAGGCCGAGCGTGTTGCGGGCGGCGATGAGGCGGGCGATGGTGCGGAGCTGCTGCGCGAGATTGCTGGTGGAAAACGCGCCGTAGGTGTTGGGAAACGCGGAGTTCGCGCCGGTGGTGCCGGTGCTGAGGATCGTGGACAGCAGGGCGCTGTCGGCGATGGCGCTGGTCGTCATGCCCCCGAAGGCGGTTTCGAACAGATTCCCCTGCGGCGACACCAGAAGATCGTTCACGGCCTTGGTGCGGACGGCGGCGGCGGTGGTGCCGGTGGGCGCGGCGGAGCCCGTGAGGCCGATCGCGCCGGTGGTGGCGACGGAGTACTGGCTGACGTTGCGGCCGACCTGGAAGGAGTTCTGTCCATTCAGGCTGATCGACATCGAGATCGACGCGTTGG
This sequence comes from uncultured Opitutaceae bacterium, assembly GCA_964512415.1. GTDB lineage: Bacteria > Verrucomicrobiota > Verrucomicrobiia > Opitutales > Opitutaceae > UBA6669. Next base: position 3,741 of record CAZEJZ010000066.1, on the reverse strand, counting down.
TGTTGAACGCGTTCATCAGGTCGGCGACGCGGCCGCCCCAGCCCGTCTGGAAGGCGCGGTCGGCGAGGCTGCTCTGCCACTCGACCTGCTGGTCGTTGTGGGAGAACAACTGGGGCGGCAGCGGCACGGTGCGTGCGGTGTACTGCGCCTTCGTGGTCGGATAAAGCAGCGTGCCGACGTTCGCGAGGAGGGCGGCCTTGCCCGAGGCGAAGAGCTGATGCGCGCCCGTCATCGACGGGTGGAGGCCCCAGGCGCGGCCGTCGGATGTGGGCGTGACGAGGGGCAGCGCGGTGTTGGCGGGCAGGGCGAGGGCGGTGCGCGCGGCGGCGTAGGCGGCGTAGCCGGCGGGGTCGGCGGGAATGATGAGGTTGTTGGCGTCGTTACCGCCGGCGAGGAAGAGGCACACCAGCGCCTTGTAGTCTCCCTCGGCATTCGCGGTGCGCGGGCCGTTGCCCGGCTGGGCGAGGGCGCCCAGCACGCGCAGCTGCGCGAGGGCGGAGAGCATGCCGGTGGCGCCGACCGCGGAGCAGCACGAACCGAGGAAGCGGCGGCGGGAGAGGTCGGGGAGCAGCGCGGGATTGAGCGGGTACATGGTCCTGATGGGTTCGCGATCCGTGGGGGTGACGGTCTCCGGGCTTATTGCTGAATGGCTCCCTCGGGGCTGATGAGCACGAGGTACGCGGCGCTGCGCACCCGTTCGATGTCGGTGGTGGTGCCCGGCATGGACGTCAGGGTGGACGCGATGCGGGTCCGGGAGGCGGTGCTGAGTCCGCCGCCGGCGAGCATCAGGTTCAGCTTGTCGACGAGCTCCGCGGGCTTGGCGGCGAGCGCGGTGTAGCCGGTGACGTCGAGGTAGACCGTGTCGCTGTCCGCCGTGGTCGGCTTGGTGGCGTAGAGGTAGGTGTAGAAGTAGTTCGGGACGGTGATCGCGGTGGTGTCGGTGAAGATCTGGAATTCCGGGGCGTAGAGACCCGCGGCGGCGAGCGGGCCCGGCTGGACGTAACCGGGTTCGAAGAAGTTGAACACGGTGGGTGCACTCAGGGCCATTTGCGCGATCTGGGCGTTGGAATTGGTCAGCGGGATGCGCCCCGTGTTCGAGTTGGCGGAAAAGGCGCGGAACAGGGCGGCGGTACGCAGGACCGGCTCGCGGAGCTTGCCGTAGCTGAAGGAACCCGCGGCGGCGGGGCTGCGTGCCTCGTAGTCGAGCAGGATCGCGCGGACCACCGCGCCGAGATCGCCCCGGGTGCCCGAGCCGTTGTTCGCGAAGACCTGGGCCACGCGGTACACGTAGCCCGGACTCGGGTTGCTCGTCACGAGCCGCTGGATCAGCTGGCGGCTGATGAACGGTCCGGTGTTCGGATGATTCACCAAGGCGTCGAGCGTGTCCGCAAGGTCCTTCATGCCTCCCTGGTTGGCCGGCAGCACGCGGCCCCCGACGATGGTCTTCGCCCCGTTCTCGTGATTATCCGCGAAGAGTCGCATGGGTTCGAGATAGTCCGGGTACGTGCCGTCGGGCCGACGCACCGCGCCGTTCGTGAAGCGCGGGGTGGTGGCGTAGCTCTGCGCGTAGCCCCAACCGGTGAAGACCTTCGCCATCTCCGAGATCGTCGTCTGCGTGTACGTCGGGATTGGCAGACCCTGCGCGTCGAGCCGGAGCGTGCCGTCGGGATTGAGCTCGTTGAGGCCGATCGAGAACAGCTGCATCACCTCGCGCGCGTAGTTCTCGTCGGGCAGCGCGGAGCCGGTCGCCTTGTTGTTCCGCAGGTGCGAGAGGTAGATCCCCATCATCGGGTTGCGGGTGACGTCCTCGAGGAGCTGGCGGTAGTTGCCGAAGGCGCCCTTCACGAGGAGGTCGTAGTAGTTCGCGGCTCCCTCCTGCCACGCGTTCACGGTGCCGTTCTGGTCGGAGATGACGAGGATCTGGGAGAGCGCGAAGGCGACCCGCTGGCGGAGCTGATCGGGGGCGTCGACGGCGTGGTTCCACCAGACGTTGAGTCGGTGGGCTTGGCCGGGGCGCTCGTTCACGCCGTTGATCACGTTCTGTCCGCCGCGGTTGAAGGCGGCGAAGTCCGACATCACGGCGGGACGGTGCAGCGAGGCGGGCTTGCTGATTTGGTCCGTGATCCAGCCGTCGTAGCCCCGCGCGGTGACGGAGGCGATGTCCGCGTCGGTCGGGCCGAACGTCGACTGCGTGAGGAAGCGCGCGGCCTCCGCGGAGCTCGGGGTGCCGAGCGCGTAGGCTGGGGGCGGCAAGGGTGCGGTGAACGACATCGAGCCGCTGCTGCGGATGAGCGAGCCCTGCAGTTCTCCGTTCGGGAAGGACGAGGACTCGATGTTCACGAACACGCGGCCCTCCTTGATCGCCGCGACGATGTCCGCGGCCTTCAGGCTGCCGGTGTCGCGGATGTCCCACTGCAGTCCGCTGGCCTGCCCGTTCGGGATCTGGAACAGGTAAGCCGCGCCGCTCTCGCCCGGCCGCCCGAGGCGGAGATAGGCGAGGGTCTGCGGCGAGCTGAGGCTCGAGAACGACACGTTCACGAGCGCGAACCGCTCGTCGGAGCTGAGCTGCACGCTGGCGGTGCCGTAGGCGGCGGACGCCGCCGCCTCGAGGGGCACGCGCAGCGTGGAGACGTACAGCGTGCCGGGGTTGAAAGCGATGTTGACCGCCGCGGCCGCGGTGCTGCCCACGCCGTAGGTGAGCGTGGAGTTCAGCGTCAGGAAGACGGACTTCGTCGCCGCGAACGCCTGCACGTTGCCGTAGGGCTGGACCTCGAGCGTCGCGCTCGTCGCGCCCGCCGGGATGGTCACGGTGCCGGACAGGGCGACGAAATCGACGCCGCTTTTCGCGGTGCCGGTGAGGGAGTATGAGACGGTGAGCGGCTGGGTGGTGGGGCCCTCGCGGCTGATGGTGAAGAGCCCCGGATCGCCGCCGGAGGAGTGGGTTTCGGCGCGCGACGCGGCCACGGTGACGATCGGCAGGGAACTCGGGGTGAGGTCGTAGGCCTCGACGAGGGCGACGCCGCTGGTGTTGTTCGCGCCGCTGACCTGGATCGTGTAGCTGCCCGGCGCGAGATCGACGAGCATCCCCGCGTCGCGGCTCGTCGCGTTGGTGAAGGCGAACGCGCCCGCGCGGATCGCCGCCTCCGCGACCACCGTGCCGCGGCCGCCATCGCTCCAGTTGTCGTTGGTCGCAAGGGTCACGCACTTGTCGTTGAGCACGGAGACCACGGGATCGGGCAGCGTTCCCGGCACGCCGAACGTCGCGAGAGCCGGACCCGCGGCGCGGACGAGCACCTTGCGCACGGCGGAGCCGGGGGCGACCACGAGGCCGGAGATGACGATCTGGGAACCGGTCTGGACCTGCGCGCGCGTGGACAGATTGAGCAGCGGAGCGGCGCCGGCGACATCGTAGACCTCGACCAGCGCGACGCCGGTGGCGGCGCCTTCGCCGGTGACCTTGGCGGTGTAGCTGCCCGGGGGTAGCGTCGCAATGAGAGCGGCGTCGGCGCTGGTGGCCGACGGAAACGCGAAGGCCCCGACCGCGCGGAAATCCGCGGCCGTGGCGGCACCGCCTCCGGCGACGACGCCCCAATCGTCGTTCTCGGCGATCTTGATGCCCTGGCTGTTGAAGAGCTCGAGCCGGGGATTGGCGAGCGTGCCCGTGAGGCCGAAGCTCGCGAGGGCCGGACCGGCGGCGCGGACCAGCACGCGTTTTTCCGCACCGCTGCCGATGACGAAGCC
>CAZEJZ010000065.1:0-10625 GCA_964512415.1 uncultured Opitutaceae bacterium | reverse complement strand
CACGTGGAAGATGCGCGGGGTCTCGCTGAGGCTGCGCTGCATCTTGATCCAGTGCCGGAAGTAGTCGCCCATGTGATAGCCGCAGAACGGCAGCATCGCGAACGGATCGCGGCGCACCTTGCCCAACGCACCGGCGGCGGCCGCGGTCATCTCGGAGCCCATGGTCGCACCCATGTAGACGCCCGCGCTCCAGTTGAACGCCTGGTACACGAGCGGCATCGTTGTGGCCCGGCGGCCGCCGAAGACGATGGCGCTGATCGGCACGCCCTCGGGCTTGTCCCAGTCCGGATCGATGGTCGGGCACTGCGACGCGGGCGCGGTGAAGCGCGCATTCGGGTGCGCCGCCTTGGCGCCGGTCTCACGGGCCAGGGTCGGCGTCCAGGGCCGCCCCTGCCAGTCGAGGCATTCCGCCGGCGGCGTCTCGGTCATGCCCTCCCACCACACTCCACCCTCCGGGGTGAGGGCGACGTTGGTGAAGATCGTATTCTTGGCCAGCGCGGCCATGGCGTTGGGGTTGGTCTTCACGGACGTTCCGGGGGCCACGCCGAAGAAGCCCGACTCCGGGTTGATCGCCCGCAGCCGTCCGTTCGCATCCGGACGGAGCCACGCAATGTCGTCGCCGACGGTCCACACCTTCCAGCCCTGGAAGGCCGCGGGCGGCACCAGCATGGCGAAGTTGGTCTTGCCACAAGCGCTGGGGAAGGCGGCGGCGACGTAGGTCTTCTCTCCCTGCGGATTCTCCACGCCGAGGATGAGCATGTGCTCGGCCATCCAGCCCTCGTCCCGGGCCATCTTCGACGCGATCCGCAGGGCGAAGCACTTCTTGCCGAGCAGCGCATTGCCGCCGTAACCCGAACCATACGACCAGATCTCACGGCTCTCCGGGAAGTGCACGATGTACTTGTCCGGGTTGCACGGCCAAGGCACATCCTTCTGCCCCGGCTGGAGCGGCGCGCCGACCGAATGCAGGCAGGGCACCACGCGCTTGGACTCCCGGTCGATCTCGCGGAAGACCGGCAGGCCGATTCGCGCCATGATCCGCATGTTCACGACCACGTAGGGGGAATCGGTGAGCTGCACGCCGATCTGCGCCATGGGCGAACCGATCGGACCCATGCTGAAGGGCAGCACGTACATCGTCCGACCCGCCATCGCGCCCGCGAAGAGCGTCTTCAGCTTGCGCCGCATCTCGAAGGGATCGACCCAGTTGTTGGTCGGCCCCGCGCTGTCGCGCGACAGGGAGCAGATGTAGGTCCGATCCTCGACCCGCGCCACGTCACTCGCGTCGGAGCGCGCGTAGTAGCAGCCGGGCCAGAGTTGCTCGTTCAGCTTGATGAACGTTCCAGACTCCACCATCCGGGCGCACAGCGCCTCGTACTCCTCCTGCGATCCATCCACCCAGTGAATCGCGGCGGGCTGGGTCAGCTCGGCCATCTTCTGCACCCACTTGCGCAGGTGTGGATTCGTGCTCAGCGGCTTGGAAACATCACGGCGGGACATCCGGAGACCCTAGCCACTTCGCCGGGCGAGTAAACCGGATTTCGGGTCCCGACCGACCGCGGGACGCCGCGTGGCGCTCACTTCGCCGGCTCGATGTGCACCAGCACGTCGCCAATCCGCAGCGGCGCGGCGAGCAGGGCGTCCTTGACCGCATGCGCGATCTCGTGGCCGGCATGCACCGTGATCGTCGGGTCCACGCGCACGTGCAGGTCGACCAGATAGGCGAGGCCGCTCTTGCGCACGCGGCATTCGTCGAGGTTCACGACGCCTGCGACGCCCAGCGCGACCCGCTGGACCTCCGCGGCCAGTTCGCCCGGAGCGGCACGGTCCATCGCATCGTGCAGCGCCTGCCGAAACACGGTCACGCCGTTGGCCGCGATCACGGCCGATGCCAACAGCGCCGCCCAATCATCCGCTGTCTCCCACCCCGCCCCGAGCAGCACCGAGAGCGTGATGCCGATGAACGCCGCCGCGGAGGTCAGGGCATCGGAGAGATGATGCGAAGCCTCGGCCCCCAGCGCGGAGCTGCCCTGCGCCCGCCCGGCCTGAGCCAGTCTCCGGCTGAAGATCGTCTTCCCGGCGATCACCAGGGCCAGCACGGCCAGCGTCCATGGCTCCGGCGCCTCGTGCGGCGTGAGGATGCCGTGCACCGAGAACCAGCTGATCCACGTCGCCGCCCCCAGGATCACCAAGGCCACCGCAAACGCCGCCAAAGCCTCCGCCTTGCCGTGTCCATACGGGTGATCCTCGTCCGGAGGCTGCGCCGCCCACTTGAAGCCGGTCCAGACCAAGACCGACGTCGCGACATCCAGCAACGACTCGATCGCATCCGCAATCAACGCAGCCGAGTGACCAAAAAGCCCGCCCATCCCCTTCACCACCGCCAGCACGAGATTCAGGACGATGCCCTTGAGGACCAAGCGCCCACTCGCCTCGGCGCGCGAGCTCACCGCCGCAACGACCTCGGGATGACGACGTTTCACCACTCCATGCGAACGCGACCCGTGACCCGGGCAACCAAAAAACCCGGCCCATGGCGCCGTCATTGACCCCGGCGACGCCAGAGCCTAACGCTCTCGTGCTGACATGCCTCCCTCCACCGCCCACGCCATCGATCCCGTGAAGCAGTTCTCGGTCTTCGCCGAGAACCGGGTGGGCCGACTCTACGACCTGACCACGCTCTTCGCCGAGAATCAGGTCCACGTCATCGCCCTCACCGTGCTCGACACCACGGACAGCGCGATCGTGCGGCTGATCGTCGACGATCCCGACCGGGCGCGGGAGCTGATGATCAATAACGACTTTCCCTACCGTGAGAGCGATGTGCTTGCGGTCGAGCTGATGGCCGAGGGCGACCTTCGCGCCGTGCTGGCTGCCCTCCTCGAGGCGGAGATCAACGTCCACTACGTCTACAGCTTCATGCGGCAGCCCGCCGATCACACCGTCATCGCACTGAACGTCGAGGATACCGATGTTGCCGCCCAGGCGCTCTCGCTGCGCGGCTTCAAGGTCCTGACGCAGCACGATATCTCCCGCTGACGCCGATCGCGAGTCCCCGGGTGACGCGATCGCGCCCGATCAACCCGCCCGGGCGGTGCCCGGATGCCACTGCCGATCAGAGCGGCTGCCGTCGCCCCGCCTCCAGCGCAGCCTGCGGCGCACTCAGCCCTTGATGTCGCCCATCTTTTCGCCCTCGAGCGAGTAGATCCCCGTCATGTAACCATTCTCAAACATGGCGCCGACCTTCAGTTGCCCGTAGAAATCGAGGGGCCCGTCTTGGATCGGGCGCACGCCGTTCGTGAAGCGGACCACGACCCATTGGTTCATGTCCGGCACCGCGCCGTAGCAGCACATCATGGGATCGCTAAGCAGGAGAAACTCGGTGACCTTCCCCTTCTCCATCTTCAGCGGCAGCATGAAACCGGTCAGACGAACCTTGCGGCCGCTGAGGTCCTTCAGCCACGCCGGAATCTGCTCTTCTCCCGTGGGCGGCTGTAGACCGGGATTCGCCGCCGGATCGAAGGCCGGCACCTTGAACGTGTAGCTGGCAAGGCGATCAAAGCCCAATTTGACGTAGCCGTTCTCCTCCTCCAACGGACCCTTCGGGGCCGCCGGGGCGGCGATGGACACTGCGCTGGAGGATGTCACCCCCAGCACCAGGAGAAACACGACCAGCCAGGCCGCAAGGCGGTGAGTCCCAAACTTCATTGGTCCAAAGATGCCACAGCTTCGGTCGACAGTCAAAAACACAGTGCAGCGCAGCCGGAGTTTCAACGCACGAACGCCAGATCCAACGGCGCGCGAGCCTTGCGTCCGTTCGCCGCGACCACCTCAACGCCGCCGCGGATGGCGCGCACGTCGGCCACGCAATCGAAGCCGCGGGGCACCGCCAGTGCGGCAAAGAGGTGCGCGACCCGCAGGGGACGCCGCCGATCGAGCCGCACCGCCGTGGGCAAGCCCGCGCGGCGCAGGGAGTTGGCCCGCACCGACTCGGCGAGGCCGAAGTGGAAGTACGACGTCACTTCCTCCATGCCGAGGACGTCCACGTGACGGCCATTCCAAGGGGGATAATGTCGCCCGCCGTTGGAATGCCACAGGATGGTGTGCTGGAGCACCCGCGGGTCCTTGATCTGCAGGACGCAGTAACGCTCCTCCGGGTAGGTGATTGCGCTCCAGCCAAAGTCGCCTTTGCCCGAGCCCATCAACATCACGAGATCCTCGAATCCGCGGCGCGCCGGGTACCGGGTCAGATCGGTGAACCCACCGGTCGCCAGCGGCACGCGGTCGAGGCGGCGAAAGCGCGCCCCCGGCTGCAGCGCTGAATAGCCCCGCCCCGTGGGCAACTCCAAGGGAACCGGAAGCACCTGACCCCAACTCCATCCGCCGACGGAAATGCGCGCTGAACCCTCGCCGTCCGGAAAGCGGAAACAGGGATGCGTTCCCAGCGGCATCGTGCCGCTCAGGCCCGAGAGCGTGTGCTCGCAGTACACGGCGGCATGGCCGTCCCGCAGAGTGAGTCGCTTGTCGATCCGCCCGCGGCGTACGCGGGTCGCGAGATGCGCGTGCAGGGTGTGCGCATCGCCGGCGGAGGTCACGGCTGCCAGCGTCCAGTCCGCGTTCGCCGACTCGCCGTGCGGGGGATGTTTCTCGCCGGCGACCGGGGTCCCGTTGCCGCCGAAGGGCGCGCAAAAGAAATCCCCCCGCAGGGCCGCGAGGATCTGCGGCGTGCCCGGGGGCAGCTTCTCGGTCGCCCACGGCGCCACCGCGAAAGGTGAAACCTTGCGGCCGTCGTGCAGACGAAAGGTCACCGGACCCAGCATGCCCGCCGTGCGGGTCAGGCGCAGGTCAACCTGTCGATTGCGCAGGCGCCAGCCGGGCTGGCCAAGATGGGTCTCCAAGGGGGGCTTCATCAGGCCTCCACGACACCGCTCCCGGCTCACGGGGTCAACCGCGCGATCGATGCCACACCCCCGCCAACGCGGTGTTGCCAGCATCGCCGCCGCCCCCGAGGATCGGCGACTCGTCATGCCCTTCACTCCGATCCCCCTCGGCCAGCCGATCCCGCCAGGCGCTCACAGCGTCTCGTGCAGTCTGCCGACCATGCGGGACGTCATCGGCTACGAGGAGAAGGACCCCGCGATCACCCGGCACCTGACCTCGGGCTACCCTCGGTTCGTCCAGCATCCGTTCCTCCGCGAGGCCGGCCGCGTCATGCTGGCCGCCGCAGGTCGACGCGACCATCAGTTTTGGCCCACCGCCAGCGCGCGGGCCGCCGCCGCGCTGTGTCAGTGGCTCGCGCCGTCACCGGCCGAGGTGCTGTCGCTCGACGGCTTCCACGGCGTCGCCTTCCCCACGAACGCCGACACCCACGGCCGCGCGAAGCTCTGGCTGCAGCACTGCGGCCGACTCGCCTCCAGCCGCGCCGCCGAGGACTTCCTCGTGCGGCAGGGGCATCGCGCCGCCGCGACCCCGGAGGCGCTCTTCGCGGGGGACGCCCAGGCCGAGGTGCACCGCTACCTGCAACGGGTCTTCGCACCAGCGACCGAGGCCGATCTGTTCCTCGCCAACTGCGGCATGAACGCAATGTGGGCCGCCTTCCATGCGGGTTCCACCCTTCAGGCCTCACGCGGACGCAGGCTTTGGATCCAGCTGGGCTGGCTCTACCTCGACACCATCGCCCTCCTCCAGAAATTCAATCCGGGGGTCGCGCCGCTGCTGGTCGGCGATGTCTTCGCCCTCGATGCCCTGCGCGCCCTCTTCGCGTCGCGCGGCCACGAGATCGCCGGGATCGTCACCGAGGTCCCGACCAACCCGCTGATCCAGACGCCCGACCTGATCGCGGTCCATCAACTTTGTCGCGACCACGGCGCCCTGCTCATCGTCGATCCGAGCATCGCCTCGCCCGTGAACCTCGATGTCCTGCCCCGCGCCGACATCGTCGTGAATTCCCTGACCAAGTACACGGCCAGCGAAGGCGATGTGCTGGCGGGTGCGATCGCGGTCAACCCCTCCACGCCCGACGCGGCGGTGCTGCGCGCCGCCATCGCGGCCGAACTCGAACCCGTGCACGACCGGGACCTGGCCCGCCTCGCCGCCGAGATCGGCCAAACCGAGGCCGTCGTCGCCCAAGGCAACGCCGCCGCCGCCGAAGTCGTGGCGTTTCTCCGCCGCCATCCCCGCGTCGCGACGCTGCATTGGTCGCTCGATCCGCGGTCGCGCGACCACTACCAACGCCTTGCGCGCACGCCGACGTCGAGCGGCAGCGTTATCAGCTTCACCCTCCACGGTTCCCTCGCCCGCTTCTACGATCGCCTGACGCTGCCGAAGGGTCCGAGTTTCGGGATGCGCAATTCCCTGATCTGCCCCTTCATTTATCTCGCCCACTACGACTTGGTCACGTCGGAGGGCGGCCGGGCCACGCTCGCCGCGCACGGCCTGAGCCCGGACCTTCTCCGGCTGTCGGTCGGCTGCGAACCGGCCAGCGAGATCATCGCCGCGCTGCGCGACGCGCTCGAAGCCTAGGCATCCGAGCCCCCGCTCCGCCGTTGAGGTCCGCCCTCAGCCGAGCAACTCGAGCAGGCGCTGGAACACCCCGTTCACGGTCTGCTGATTCTGTCGGACAAGGTCCTTGAAGACGGTGAAATCGATCGCGGCCCCCTCCAGGCCGTTGGCGTAGTTGTCGACGATGCCAAGGCTGTTGTAGCGGAGACCGATCTCCGAGCAGAGATCCGCCTCGTGCGCCGCGGTCATGCCCACCACGTCCCCCCACTGCCGGATGATCGCGACCTCCGCGCGCGTCTCGAAGCGGGGCCCGCGCATCTGCACGTAAGTGAGACCCGTGCGCACGGCGTGGGCGGGCGCGAGACCGGCGACGATCTGGGGCACGAGATTGTTCGCGATGCCCGGCGCGCCGCCGCGCAACTCCTCGTCGAAGAACGTCTGCGGCGGACTCTGGATATTGACGTAGTCCGAGCACGAGATGAGCGACCCGGGCGGGACGTCGCCCCGGAGCGAGCCGACGGAGTTGAATGAGACGACGTCGGTGTAGCCGAGATCGGCGAGCGCGCGGATATTCGCGCGATAATTGATCGAGTGCGGCGGCAGCGGAAAGCCGTAGCCGTGGCGGTTGATGAGGATGAAATCCCCCCGCCGCTTGTACGTCACGACGCCGTAAGCGGTCCGGACGCTCGCGACCTCCCAGGACGCGAAAAGGGTGGAATGGACGATGCTCGTTCCGCTGACGAAGGCGACTTTCACGGCGTGACTCGGCAGGAAACCGGGCGATTCGTCAACGCTCGGGCCCGCCGTCAGAGCAGCGACCCCTGGGAGCCACCGGCCGGGCCGCCGGTGAGCCCGATGGCGTGATAGCCGCGCGGCGTGATGACGCGCCCCTGCGGGGTGCGTTGGAGATACCCCTCCTGAATGAGAAACGGCTCGTGGACCTCCTCGAGCGTCTCGTTCTCCTCGCCCACCGCGACGGCCACGGTGCCGAGACCCACGGGCCCCCCACCGTAGTTTTCGGCGATCACCCGGAGCATGCGCTTGTCCATCTCGTCGAGCCCGCGCGCGTCGATCTCCAGCAGTTCCAACGCGGCGGCCGCCACGTCCTGGGTGATCCGGCCCGAGGCGCGTTCCTGCGCGTAGTCGCGGCAGAAGTTGATCAGGTTGTTCGCGATGCGGGGCGTGCCGCGGGAGCGACGAGCAATCTCGCGCGCACCATCCTCCGCGATCGCCACCTTCAGCAGCGAGCAACTCCGCTGCACGATCCCCATCAGCGTCGGAACATCATAGTAGTCGAGCCGCGTCTGGAGCGTGAACCGTGAGCGCAGCGGGGCGGTCAGCAACCCCGATCGCGTCGTCGCGCCGATCAGCGTGAAGCGCGGGATGTTCAGCCGCACGCTCCGCGCATTCGGCCCCTGATCGATCATGATATCGAGCCGGAAGTCCTCCATCGCGGAGTAGAGGTACTCCTCGACGGTCTTCGGGATGCGGTGGATTTCGTCGATGAACAGCAGGTCGCCCTCCTCCAAGTTCGTGAGCAACCCGGCGAGATCGCCGGCCTTCTCGACCACCGGGCCGGATGTCACGCGGACATTGCGGCCCATCTCCTGACCGAGGATGAAGGCGAGCGTGGTCTTGCCCAGCCCCGGCGGGCCGCTGAGCAGGATGTGATTCAGCGCCTCACCGCGCCGCTTCGCGGCACCCACCATCACCTGCAGCCGCTCCACGGTCTTGGCCTGACCGGTGAAGTCCGAGAAGGACAGCGGACGCAGCGCCGCCTCCGCGGCCGTGACTGGCTGCGACAGCGCGGAGGAGAGGTAACCCAGCCCGGTGGCGGGCGGAGTGATCGCAGGAGAGGCGGCGGCAGCGGGTTTCTTCACGGGGCGCGGCGACGGTTACTTCCACTCCACCTCGGCCCCCAGGCTCCGGAGGTTCTCGACGAAGCGCGGGTGCGCCCGCTTGATCACATCGGCGTTCTTCACGACGCTGCGGCCGGGAACGCTGGCCGCGACCATGTACAGCGCGATCGCCGCACGGATCACGTAGGGCGAATCGACCACCGCCGCGTGCATCGGCTTCCGGCCGAAGACGAGGATGCGGTGCGGATCGCTCATCACCACGTGCGCCCCGAACTTCGCCAACTCCGGCGTCCACGAGAACCCATTCTCGTAAACCTTGTTCCAAAAGTGAATCACGCCCTCGCAGCGCGTGCTCAGCGCGATCATCAAGGGCAGCAAGTCGACCGAGAAGTACGGCCACGGCGCCGCCTCGATCTTCGTGAGCAGGTTGCTGGTGAACGGCTTTTCGATCACGAGACTCTGGTTGCGGCGGACGACCGCGACGTCGCCCTCGTGCTCGACCACCACCCCGAGCTTGCGGAAGGCCCGCGCAATCAGGTCGAAGTGCTGCGGCAGCGAACGCTCCACGCGCACCTCACCACCGGTGATCGCGCCGAGCGCGAGGAAAGTCACGATCTCGTGGTAGTCGGTCCCGATCGTGATCGTCGCCCCGTGCAAGCGTTCGACTCCCGTGATCTGCAGCATGGACGTCCCGATGCCTTCGATCCGCGCCCCCATCGCCACCAGCGCGGCGCACAACTCCTGCACGTGCGGCTCGCTCGCGGCGTTGATCAGCGTGGACGTGCCGGCGGCCAGCGCGGCCGCCATCGCGAAGTTCTCGGTGACCGTCACCGACATGTAGTCGCACCAGTGCCGCGCCCCGCGGAAGCCGCGCGGCAACGCGATCACCAGCGGATCGCCCTCGGCCACCGTCGATCCGAGGGCCCGCAGGATCTCGAGATGCGGGTCGATCTCACGCACCCCCAGCGAACACCCCTTGGAATTCGCCGGCACCGCGATGCGGCGCAGGCGCTGCAGCAGGGGCGGATAGAGGAGCACGGTGGACCGCATGTCCTGCGGCAGCGTCGCATCCTTGAGCGCGTCCCGGAAACCGGAGTGATCCACCTGCATCGTGCCGCCGGCACGGTCCCACTCGATCCGTGAACCCTGCGACCGGAAGAACGTCACCAGCTTCTCCAGATCGGTGATGTCCGGGACATTGTGCAGCGTGACCGGATCGTCGGTCAGCAGCGTGGCGCAGAAAATCGGCAGGACCGAGTTCTTGTTGCCGGAGGGCCGGATGGTGCCGGAGAGGGGTTTGCCGCCGTTGACGATGAGATCTGCCATGCGAGCTCGGGTGGGAGCAGCGTCAGTTGGATCCCAAAACCGGCCGTGCGTCCAAAAAAAAGGCGTCCGCCGGAGCGGACGCCTCGAAAAAACCGGTCGGAACCGGGATGAACCGTCGGATCAGGCTCCGGATGGGCCACCCGGACCGCGGCCTTCGCCGCCGCCCTCGCCGCGACCGCGACCGCGGCCGCGACCCCCGCGGTGGCGTCGACGACGCCCGCCGCCCTCGCCACCGCCTTCTTGGCCGTGGGGACGGGACGAACCGTCGCCGGCGGGACGCGGACCGCGCCCCTCGAAACCGCCGCGACCCTGGCGGCCATCATGGCGACGGCGCTGTCCATCGTGCCCGCCCTCGCGGGGGGACTCTCCGCGGCCACCGGCCTGGGGAGCCTCGGCGGAGCTGCCGCCGAAAAGACCCTTCAACCAGCCGATGAAACCACCGGACTTGGCCTCGGGCGTCGCCGGACGCTGCGGGGTGAACGTCGATCCCGCGGCCGGAGCCGGGGACGGGGCCGGACGGGGTTCGCGTTCGCCGCCGCGAGCCGCGGGGCGATTCTCGCGCGGACCGCGACCATCGCGACGGCCGTCGCGGGAGCCCGGTTGGGCCGCGGCCGACTCGCCAAAGGAGGACTCAGATGAAGCGGGACGCTCGGCGCGGAAGACCGGACGGTCCTCGCGGCGACCCTGCGGGGCCGGAGCCTTGGCGCTGGAGTCGCTATCCCAGCGCGTCTCGGGACGCTTCGTTTCCGCCGGGGGCAGAATCGTAAGCTGAGCCTTCTCCGCCGGAGCGGCCGGGGGCGTGGCGGCGACCACCGGAGCCGGAACCGGAGCCGGCTTCGGCGTCGGCTCGGGTGCGACCACCGGAGCCGGCGCAACGGAAGCCATCGGCTCGGCCGCCGCGGCGGGGGCCGGGGCTGGAGCAGGTGCTGGCGCTGAAGC
>CAZEJZ010000064.1:0-10779 GCA_964512415.1 uncultured Opitutaceae bacterium | reverse complement strand
CCTCGATCCAGGCGAAGGAGGCGCGGCCGCGGGCGCGGAAGTGCGCGAGCACGCGGGCCTTCTCGTCGGCGGAGAGCTGGTCGCGGATTTGATCGTAGACGAGGGGCAGCTTCCGCCAGAGACGGAAGTGCGCCTCGTCGTTATAGGTGATCGCCGTCGCGCCGCGCACGGCCCCGCTTGGCCAGCCGGCCGGATCGAGGCTCCATTCGCAGGCCCGGAGCAGGAAGTCGCGGGCCTTCTCGAGATAGCGCGGTTCGCCCGTCGCCACCCAAAGGAGCGCGGCGGCTTCGGTGACGCCGCCGACGGTGCCGCACACGTCCTGCGCGGCGCGCCACTGGTCGACGCGCTCGCTGGTGCGGCGGCGGGGGCTGGGGTCGCCGTAGGTGCGCGGTTCCTCGGGGAACGGGGCGGACAGGAGGTCGCGGTCAAAGTCCTCGCGAATCCGCTGGAACGCTTTGGCTCCCGGGCCCGAGGTCACGTACGCGCGGAAAGCCTCGCGCCTCCCGGCCGCCACCAGCGTACGCGGTGCCTGCGTTGGCACGACGGCCAAGGCGGCCGCCCTGACGGCGGCGGCGGGTGGCGGAGCTTCGCTCTTCGCCTCCGCGGACTTGGCGGCCGATGCGAAGGGCACGAGCGCCGCGACCACGGCGGCAAGGGCGGTGCGACCGGCTCGGGAACGCGCGACGGACGGCACCGGGAGGAAAAGGGAAGCGTGGAAGTGCGGCATGTCCGGTGAAGCGGGGGTGACGGTGCGGAAGCATCAGGTGGAGCGATCGTAGACCTCCGGGGTCACGACTGCCTGCAGCGGCCGGCCCGCAGCGTACGCGCGGAGGTTGACCAGCGCGAGCGCACCGGCGTCGCAGCGTCGGTCCGTCGTCGGTCCGGCCAGATGCGGCGTGAGGGACACGTTGCGCTGGCCGCGCAGCGGCGAGGCGGCGGGGAGGGGTTCCTCGGTGAAGACGTCGACGCCGATCTGGATCCGGCCCTCGGCGGCGACGCGCGCGAGCGCGGCCTCGTCGACGACGGCGCCGCGGGCGACATTCACGAACACGCCGCCGGGGCGGATCAGACGCAGGTGCCGCTCGGTCACGCAGCCGACGGTCTCGGGGATCAGCGGAGCGAGTTCGACGATGATGTCGTTTTCGGCGAACAGGGACTCCAGCGAGGGCGTGCGCGAAACCCCGAGCGCGGCCTGCGCGGCTTCGTCGACGTCGGGCGCAAACACCGTCACGCGGGCCCCGAAGGGCGCGATCAATCGGATGAATTCACGAGCGACGTTGCCGAAGCCGTGGATGCCGACTTTCCGCCCGAACAGCGAAGCCGTCTCGGTTTCCGGCGTCTTCCATGCGCCCTCCAAGTGCATGCTCAGCGCCCATGCGGGGCCGCGGCGCAGGCAGGACAGCACGTGGAACAGGGCACCCTCCGCGACCACGCGGCTGATGGAGCTGCCCCAGTTCGTGACGTGCAGGCCGTTCTCCAGATGACGGCGCGTCACCAATCGGCGGACCGAGCCGCAGAGATAGCACACGTAGCGTAGTCGCGGCGGGAGGGTCGCCGGGAGAGGAGGGGTCTTCCACGCGGCGATGAGGACTTCCGGATCCAGCTCAGCGAGCGCCTGCACGAACGCCTCCGGCGCGAGCGTGGTGGGGTCGATGACCTGCGTCCGGCGGGCCAGCGTCTTGAGTTCGCTGGCCATTGGCTCCGGCAGGAAGTCCCGCCATTCGGTCGGCGTGAGCGCGACCAAGAGCGATTCGGGTGATGAAGCAGGGGGAGAAGAGGCGTCCATGGACGGCGGCGGGAAACGTCGGGAGGAGGAGTGGAGCCTGTGGCGCGAGGTCAGGCCGGCGGGCGGCAGACGAGGATCTCGGCGGGGGACTCCGGCTCGAGCATGACAGGATCGAGCCCGGCGGGCAGCAGCACCTTCTCGTACCGTCCGATTCGCCGCTCCGATGCCCCCGTCCGGAGCTGGAGCGCGCCGGAAGTCACGATCCACAACTCGAGTCCGCGCGGCTGCCATTCGATCCGGTCGTGCAAAACCAAGCGGTCGGCCCCGAAGCACGGGGTGCGGTCGGCGCCGATCCGCTCCTCCAGCCAAGACCGCGGCCCGAGCGGCACGGGCGCCTTCGGGGCGCAGCGTTGCGTCCGCAGCACGTCCTCGCGCGAGCGCGGCGTGAGGTCGAACACATCGAGGCAGAAATCGAGCCCGCGCTGCATGAAGCGGGCGGCCTCCGGAAGGACGAAGCCGCCGCGCTCGAATTCGAAACGGACCACGAGGTCGGTCGGCTCCTGCAGCTCGACGAGGAACAAACCGGGCCCCAGGGCGTGCGGCATGCCTCCCGGCACGAGCAGCGTGTCGCCGGGTGCGACCGGGATGGGATCGAAGCAGGATTCGAGGGCCGCGATGTCTTGCTCGGCGATCATCCGGCGCAGTTCCGTCCGGCTCGGTGGCCGCTGGAAACCCAGGTAGACGCAGGGTGCGGTCACCTCGGGCCGGACGGCGAGGACCTGGTAGGCCTCGGTCTTGCCCGACGGTGAATTCAGGAACTGGCGCGCGAACGCAGCCGTCGGATGTACCTGGAAATGAAGCCGGATGGAGGAGTCGAGGAACTTCACCAGCAGCGGCAGCCGGGCGCCGTGGCGGGCGACGTGGGCGGCGCCGAGGAAGTACTCCGGGTCCGACTCCAGCAGCGTTGCGAGATCGTGGGCCTGCCCGGCGACCTCGACGACGGAGCGACCCTCCACGACCGATTCGCGCCCCACGTTTACGGCGCGGGTGGTGGACGCGATCCAATCCTCCGGGAAGTGCCCGTCCGCAGGCGTCACCACCCCGGCGAGCGTGTCGAGGGTGCGTCCCCCGAGGTAGGAGCGCCAGACGCGGTTCGGCGGCAGGATGATGGGATGCTGTCGGTGGCTGAAGGAAGGCATGATGAACGCGGCGACGAGCGGACGGCGGGAAGGAGCGACTCAGGCGGAGGGTGCGCGTGGATCCGGCGTGGTGAGGCTCGGAGGGTGGGCTCAGGTCGCGCGGCGGCTCTTGCGCACGAGGGCGGCGCCGATGAGGACGACGATACCCCCGCAGCCGAGGAAGGCGAGGCGGCCACTGAGCGGGTTGGGGATGAGGGCGAGCAGCGTCACGAAGGAGCCGTACGCGAGGCAGAGCCAGCCGATCAGGGCTTCCTGTCGAGCGGTGTTGTCGACCACCCCCTCGGTGCGGACATCGACGGGCGTGCGCATCTTGGCGAAGAACGCCTCGATCCGCGCGCGCTCGGCCTCCGGCGTGCGACGCCAGAACGCGGTGGAACCGAGGAACCAAGCCGAGCCCACGACGACGCTCAGCGCTACGGCGATCCCCTGACCCCAGTACTCGCCCTCGGCCTTGCCGAGAGGCAGCGTGCTCCCGAGCAGCGACTCGGCGGCCCAGCGTGACGTCAGCACCTGTTCGCACAGCACCGAGCAGGCGAAGCCGACGGCGACGGTGCTCCAAGCCGCCCACGGCGGCGTGCGCCGGATCAGCACCCCCCAGACCAGCGGTAGCGTGATCGGGACGCTCACGAGCGAACCGAAGCGCACCATCAGATCGAAGAGCGACAGCTCGCGCAGCTGGCTGAGCCGCCAAGCGACGAGGATGACGAGCAGCCCCAGGACCACGGTGGCCACCTTCCCGGCGCGCAGCAATTCGTGGTCGGAGGCGCCCGGCTTGAGGACCGGCTGGTAGAAGTTCTTGATGAAGATGCCGGCGTTCTTGTTCAGGCCGGAATCCATGGAGGACATCGTGGCGGCGAAAATGCCACTGACCAACAGCCCGAGCATGCCGACCGGCAGGACCGCCTGGGAGATCGCCATGAACGCGGCATCCTCGGGATTGCGGAGATTCGGGAACGCCGCGCGCAGGTCGGGAAACAGCGCGGCGGCGGCCATCGGCGGCACGAACCAGATGAAGATGCCGATGAAGAACAGGCCCGCGCCGAGGAAGCCCGCCCAGCGCGCGTGACGGCTGTCGCGCACGCACAGGTAGCGCGACGAATCCATCAGGTTGTTCGTGGACATGAACTGCTTCACCAGCATGGCCACGCACCAGAACAGCAGGAAGTCCCGCGAGAACAGCTCGCCGAAGTCGAGGTGGTGCGCTGGCACGGCGGCGAGGAACGCGGCAGGCCCGCCGACCTTGGCGACGGCGAGCACGCAGACCGCGACGCAGACCGGCATCAGGATCAGCACCTGGATGAAATCCGACGCCACCACCGCCCAGCTGCCGCCGACGAGGGACATCAGCAGCACGACCACCCCCGTGACCACGATGGTGAGGGTGAGATCAAGGCCGAAGGCGGCGGAGAAGAAGACCCCGAGCGCATTCAGCCAGATGGCGGCGTAGATCGTGCCGGTGGGCAGCTGCAGCCACGTGAAGATCTGCTCGTTGGCGCGGCCGAAGCGCTCGCGGACCGCTTCGACGGATGTGACGACCCGCAGCTGGCGGAAGCGCGGGGCGAAGTAGAGCGCGTTGGCGACGAAGCCCAATGCATTGGCGATGTAGATCGCCGCGATCGGCCAGCCGTCGGCGTAGGCCTTCGACGCCGCCCCGGTGAAGGTCCACGCGCTGAAACTCACCATGAAGGCCGAGCCCCCCACCATCCACCAGACGATCTGCCCCCCGCTGCGGAAGTAGTCGCTCACGTTCGTCACGAACCGCCGGAACACCCAGCTGATCGTCAGCATGAAGATGAAGTACACGCCGAGAACGAGGTAGTCGTAGAACGTCATTTCCGGAAATCAGGGGGACGGGGCGGGGTGGAGACGGAGCGGGGTGGGTGCGGGCACCCTGGGGGTCGGAGCCCCGGCGAAGGAGCCCGAGCGGGCGGAGTCCCGGATAGGCGCATGCCGCGGGACCGACACTTGAGCGCAAGTTCACCCCGGCCGGCAAGCCGCGCGACGTGAACGTTGACGGCTCGAGCTTGAAAACGAGGAAGGCCGGTCGCCTACCCCTAAGCGACCGGCCCTATTTGTCTGTCTAACCCCATAGACCCGCTTGCTGCGGGCCAAGTTCGTCTCAGCAGACAGCGTGCCACGAGGCCCGCAATCGGTCCAAATGGGCTGGAAAAGGCGTCGGAGTGTCTTGGCAGCGCGAAGAGGGTGGGCAGGCTCTGCGGTGATGGTTTGCCCAGCCGATGGTCTTTCCGAAGCAGGCGCGCCCGCTCCCGGGTCCGGGGAGGGTCCTGCGTCGGCCCAGTTCCAGGTGCTGGAGGGTGGCCCCCGTGGACGTTCGGTGAGAGAGGCTTATCTGCTGTTTGGGCGCGCTTTGTGGATCCTTGCCGGGTTTCAGCGCGCGGGGCTCCGGCGCCGCCGTTGGCTCGGTGACGCGGCACGTCGGGTGTGCCGGGGACTGCTGGTGGCGTGCGTCCTCGGCGTGGCCGGGGCTTCGGCGGCGCCGCGAGATGCGTGGGTGGTGCTGTCGGGGGGTGGCACGCCGACGACGAACAATTATTCCCAGTACCTGCAGGCGCGGGCGTTGAACCGCTGGCTGCGGCAGCAGGTGCCCGCCGACGCGGTGTGGACCTTTTTTGGTGCGGGCAACGTGCCGGGGAAGCCGGTGCGGTTGGCCGATACGCGGCGGCAAGTCGAAGAGGACGGCGTGCTGCTGGAGTCTTGGCTCTCCGGTGAACTGGACGGCAACCGCCCGGCGACGCGCGCGGAGGTGCTGGGCGCCCTGCGCCGGGAGATTCTGCCGCGGGTGGCGGATGGGGGTACGCTCTTCCTCTTCGTCGGCGACCACGGTGAACTCTCGGAGCGCGAGCCCCGCGAGAGCCAGATCGTGCTCTGGCAGCTGGAACCCGCTCCGCTCACGCCGCGCGGGTGGCTGACGAATCCTGCGCAGGTGCTCGGGGTGCGGGAACTGCGGGACGTGCTCGCGAACGGCCTGGGACGGGGGCGCGTCGTGTTTTGCATCACCTGCTGCCACAGCGGGGGCTTTCACTTCCTCGGCGAGGAGGAGACCGCGCGGCCGGAGCCGGCGTGGCTGCGGTCGGGCGGCGCGCCGCTCGCGCTCGCGGCACCGCCGCCACCGCGAATCGCCGGCTTCACCGCGACCACCGCAGCGGATCCGGCGGCTGGGTGCGTCGCTTACTTGGACTCGCGGACATGGGTGGGTTCGGAGCGCTTCCTGCCCGAGGCGCTGCTCGGCATCGACCTCGTCACGGGTGCGCGGCGCGAGCTTCCGCGGGACACGCTGGCGGAGGCCTTTGATGCGGCGATGGAGGTGAACGTCACGATCGACCAGCCGCACGGCACGGCCGAGGCTTTTCTTGAGACGCAGGCGCGGATGATCGAGACGCTGGTGTCCGCGGATCTCACGCCGGTGGCGGCCGACGCGCTGCGCCAGTTTCGAGCGGTCGCGGACGGGGCGAGCGTGGCGGTCGATGACCCGGAGCTGCGGCGTCGGGAAGGACGGTATCGCGCTTGGGCGTCGGGCTTGGCGGCGGAGTTTCCCGAAATTGCGGAGACGCTGGAGCGCGGACGTTTTGCGGACTTGGCAACGCTGGGCGCCTCGCCGGCCCCGCCGCCCGAGCGCAGTCGGGCGGAGCGGCGGGCGGAGCGTGAGTTGCGGCGGGCGTGGACCGACGTGATCCGTCCGGCGTGGCGGCGGGCGCTGGAGGCGCGGTCGGTGCCGGGAGCCGGCGACATCGAAGCCGGTTTTGAGCGGCACCTGATTGCCCTGGAAGAGAGTGCGCGGGAGCCCTTGTTCATGCCCGGCGATCGCGCAGCGGTGCAGGAGGAGCTTTACTGGCACTCGGGCGCGGCGGAGGCCGCGCCGGATGCGGCGCGGGTGCGGACTCTGGCGCGGTGGGAGGCGCGGCGGGAACGCGCGATCCTTGCGTGGGCGGCAGACGCGTCGAGCGCCCGCGTGCGCGAGGCGGCGCGCTCCTGGCGGCGCGCCCACGAAACACTCGCGCCCACCGAGGACGATCTGCTCGATCCGCCGCCGCTGCGCGAGGCGGCCCTGCGTGTGATGCGTGGGCGGCGGGTGCTGGCCGCGTGGACCTTCCTGCGGGCCGTCGGAGACGAAGCGCGCCTCGAGCGAACCCGGGCGTTGCTGGCGCTCGAGCGCACGCCGGTGCTCCCGCCGTCGGATCGCCGCTGACGATGGAGAACGCCTCGCCTCAGATTTCACGAGGCGGGGGCGAAGGTTGGCGCGTGGGGCGGTGAATCGGAGTGCGTGACGCCGCTCTAGGCAGCTGCGGAGCGTCTTTGGAACAGACCGCGCTCCCCGGGGTGAATCGCGGTGCGCCGTGGCCGACGGGACAGCCACGGTCGAAGTCGGTCTGAGGGTATGACGTGGCGCGTTGCCGCGCGGCGAAACGTGGCGTGGCGCGGCACGACGGTACGCCGCGGAGCCAGGCGGCGTTGCGGGGTGTCTCAGCAAGCGGTACGGCGAAGCGAGGCGGCTGGGTTCGACTGCGCGTTCGACTGCGGGCGCTTTCCCGCTGTTGGGGAAGACGCGAAAGGAGCACACTCAACGTTCAGCCGAAGACCTCACCGCGCCTGGAGGTCGGGGTTGTCGGTCGCGCGTTGCGGAATCATGCTCTGGGCATGATGAACACGTGCCCATCGCGTTGGAGGGAATCCGCGGGAGAAAAGGCCTTTGCCGCTGGATGCGGGCGTGTTGGCGGAGGAACTGCGTTCGCCCTCGTCGCGCTCTTCATGGTGTCGATGATGCCGTCGCCCACGCGGGCTGCGGCGCCCTTCGTCTGGAAGGGCAGCCTGCCGAAGGATCCGGCGTGGACCGCCTCCGCGGAGGCGCGGGCGCTGGCGGAGAACCTTCTCCTCTATCAGTTGCCCTCCGGCGGTTGGCCGAAGAACACCGACATGGCGCGGCCGCTCACGGCCGCGGAGAAGAAGCAACTGGCGAAGCGTGACGTCGTGGAGGGGACGATCGACAACGGAGCGACCACGGGAGAGATCCGTGCGCTCGCCGCAATCTACGTCGCCACGGGCGAGCCCCGCTTCCGCGCGGCTGCGGAGAAGGGCATCGCTTACCTGCTCGCGGCGCAGTACGCCAACGGCGGCTGGCCGCAGTACTTTCCGCTGCGCTCGGGGTACTACCGCCGGATCACGTTCAACGATCAGGCCATGGTCCGGACGCTGGAAGTACTGGACGACGTGACGGCGGGGCGCCGTCCGTTCGCGTGGACCGAGCCCGCGTTGCGGACGCGCGCAGCCGAGGCGGTGCGGCGCGGCGTCGACTGCATCGTCCGCTGCCAGATCGTGACCGCCGGCGTGCGGACCGCGTGGGGGGCGCAGCACGATGAGACGACGTTCGCTCCGGCGGCGGCGCGGACGTTCGAGCCGGTGTCCCTCGCCTCGGCGGAGAGCGTCGGAATCGTCCGCTTCCTGCTGCGCGACGAGAAGCCCTCAGCGGAGGTCGTCGCCGCCGTCACTGCGGCGGTGGCCTGGTTGCAGGCCGTGCGCATCGAAGGAGCGGTGTGGGAAACGGTCGATGCGCCGGCCCTGCCGAAGGGCCGGGACCGCGTGTTCCGGCGCGATCCGGCGGCTGGGCCGCTGTGGGCGCGCTTCTACGAGATTGGGACGAATCGGCCGATCTTCATCGGGCGCGACCGGGTGGTCCACTACGCCGTGGCGGAGATCGAGCACGAGCGCCGGATCGGGTACGCGTGGTACAACGATACCGCGCGCTCCCTGCTCGAGCGTGAATTCCCCCGCTGGCAGAAGCGCGTCAACGCCGCGGCGCCGCCGCCAGGCCCGCGTTAGGCGCGGAAGAGCACGTGAAACTCCGCAGTTAGGACGACGCGGGCAGCCGATCCACGCGGCGCGCGGCGGCCTGCGTGCGCAGGCACAGCTCGGACGACTTGAAGGCCTGCGCCTGCGTCATGGCCGTCTCCGTCCGGGCGATGCAGTCGCGCACGAAGTCGCCGTAGAACGGCAGGCCGACCTTGCCGCCGCAGGACATGCGGTGCTCGCCCTGGTCGTCGACGAGGATGAGCAGATCGCCCTGCGGGCTCTGCGCGACATCGCAGAAGCTGCGCAGCTCGATTGTCCCGCGGGTGCCGAGGACGAAGACGCGACCATCGCCCCACGTGCTTTGGCCGGCGGGGGTGAACCAGTCGACCCTGTGGTGATTGGTGGCACCGGAGGAGCCGAGCAGGCTCGCCTCGCCGAAGTCCTCGAGCTCCGGCGTGTCCGGATTGCCGAAGTTGCCCACGGCGGCATGCAGCACCTCGGCATCGGTCGAACCGCTGTAGCTGAGGAAGAGATCACACTGGTGACTTCCGAGGTCGCAGAGGATGCCGCCGTAGCGCGCGCGCTCGAAGAACCAGGTCGGCCGCTGCGGCTTCTTGATGCGATGCGGCCCGAGACCGATGACCTGGAGCACGCGACCGATCGCGCCCTCGCGGATGAGGCGTTCGGCGTGGACGGCGCATTCGACGCCGAGGCGGCCGCCGAAGAAGACCATGTACTTGCGCCCCGTGGCGGCGGAGACGCGGCGCGCCTCGGCGAGTTGATCGAGCGTGGTGAACGGCGGCTTGTCGGTGAGGTAATCCTTGCCCGCCTGCATGACCCGGCAGCCCAGCGGGCCGCGGTCGCAGGGCACGGCGGCGGCGGTCACGAGGCCCACCCGCGGATCAGCGAGCACCTCGTTGAGATCGCGGGCCACGCGCACCTGCGGGAACACCTTGCGGAACGCCTCGACGCGCTCCGGCTGCGGATCGTAGACCCAAACCAACTCGGCCCCGGCGCCGATCAGCCCCCGGCACTGATCGTAGATGTGTGGATGATCCAAGTGCGCGGCGGCGAAGGCGAAGGATCCTGCGGCGACGGGCGGCTTGGTCAGGAGTCGGGGAGCGTGGTCGGGATGCATGCAGAGGTGGGGTGGGCGTGGATTCCCCGACTCTGAACGCGAACCTCCCGGGAGTGCAATGCCTCGTCGACCGCTCCCGCACGATGCGGCGGGCGGGTGTCCCGGGGTCAGGCGAGCAGCTCGCGCACGACCCGCCCGTGCACGTCGGTCAGGCGAAAGTCCCGGCCGCTGTGGCGGTACGTGAGTTGCTCGTGGTTGAGCCCGAGCAGGTGAAGGACCGTGGCGTGCAGGTCGTGGACATGGACGCGATTCTCGACGGCCTTGAAGCCGAAGTCGTCGGTGGCGCCGTGAACCACGCCCCCTTTGACGCCCCCGCCGGCCATCCACATCGTGAACCCATGGTGGTTGTGGTCCCGACCGGCGGTGGGTTCGATCTTGCCGCTCTGGGAGATCTCCACGGTGGGGGTGCGGCCGAATTCGCCGCCCCAGATGACGAGGGTTTCGCCGAGCAGCCCGCGCTGCTTCAGGTCCGTGAGCAGGGCCGTGATGCCCTGGCAGCTTTGGGCGGCGAGGCGGCGGTGCTCCTTTTCGATTTCCCCGTGGCTGTCCCAGGGTTGGAGCGTGCCGTGCCAGACCTGGACGAAGCGGACGCCCCGCTCGACGAGGCGGCGGGCGATGAGCATCTGCTTGGCTTGGGGGGTGTCGCCGTAGAGGGTGCGGATGTGCTCGGGCTCGCGCTCGTAGTCGAAGGCGTCGGTGGCGGCCGTCTGCATCCGGAACGCCGTCTCAAAACTGTGGATACGAGCCTCGAGGGCGGGATCGCTCCGTTGGGCCTGGTGCCGGCGGTTGAGCGCCGCGGCGAGGTCCAGCTGGGCGCGTTGCTCGGTTGGGTTGAGAAAGGGATTCCGGAGGTTGTCGATGAGCTGGGCGGCCGTCTTGCCCTCGGTCTCGATGTAGGACCCCTGATAACT
>CAZEJZ010000063.1:0-10780 GCA_964512415.1 uncultured Opitutaceae bacterium | reverse complement strand
CACGCCACGATCGCGCCCACGCGGACACCGCTCCCACGGAGGTGCCCCGCCGCAACCTGCTCTACCTGCAGGTGCTGATCGGCATCGTGCTCGGCGGAGCGCTGGGGTACTTTCACCCGACGTGGGGCGCCGCGCTGCGGCCGCTCGGCGATGCGTTCGTCAGCCTCGTGAAGATGCTGATCGCTCCGATCATCTTCACCACGGTCGTCGTCGGGCTCGCCGGGATGGGCGACCTGAAGAAGGTCGGACGGGTCGGACTGAAGGCGCTCCTCTACTTCGAGATCGTCACCACGCTCGCCCTGATCATCGGCCTCGTGGTCGCGAATGTCTTCGCCCCGGGGGCGGGTTTCCATGCGGACCCGGCGACCCTAGACGCCCAGGGCGTGGCCCGCTACGCGAACGCGGCGAAGGAGATGAGCACGGTGGATTTCCTGCTCCACGTCATTCCGAAGACCTTCGTCAGCGCCTTCGCCGAGGGCGAGATCCTGCAGGTGCTGCTTCTCGCGGTGCTCTTCGGCCTGGCCCTCGGGCGACTCGGCGAGCACGGGCGGCCGATCCTCAACCTGCTCAACGAGACCGCCCGCGTGTTCTTCGGGATCGTCGGGATCGTCACCCGCTTCGCGCCGCTCGCCGCCGCCGGCGCGATGGCCTACACCATCGGCCACTTCGGCATCGGCTCCCTCGCGCGTCTCGGCTACCTGCTCGCCTGCGTTTACCTGACCTGCGCGCTGTTCGTCGTCCTCGTCCTCGGGACCATTGCGCGCCTCTGCGGCTTCCGCCTCTCCCGCATCGTCCATTACATCCGCGAGGAGCTTCTTCTCGTCCTCGGCACTTCCTCGTCCGAGTCCGCCCTCCCGGGCCTGATGCACAAGCTCGAGGCCGCCGGCTGCGCGAGGCCGGTCGTCGGCATCGTGGTGCCGTCCGGCTACTCGTTCAACCTCGACGGCACCTGCATCTACCTGACCCTCGCCGCGCTCTTCGTGGCCCAGGCGACCGACGTGCCGCTGACGCTCGGGGAGCAGTTGACGCTGCTCGCCGTGCTCCTGCTCACGTCCAAGGGCGCGGCCGGCGTCACCGGCAGCGGCTTCATCACGCTCGCCGCCACGCTCGCGGCGATGGGGAAGATCCCGGTCGCGGGCATGACCCTGATCCTCGGCGTCGACCGCTTCATGTCGGAGGCCCGCGCGATCACCAACTTCATCGGAAATGCCGTAGCGACGCTCGCCATCGCCCGCTGGGAGGGCGCCATCGATCCGGCGAAGTCCGCGATCCTCGGACCCAGACGCCGGACGTAGCGACGTTCTCCCGCCGCGATCCCAGCCGACACCCCATGCCGCCGCACGGGCGGGCCTTGGGCCCGCACGTCGGGATTGCCTCGAACGCGCGATCCAGACATCGAATCGGTCAGCGCACTCCTGATCGACCTCGGATTCACCTTCCGGCCTCGCCGGCAATCGCTTCCGCCCATGGCTTCCCGCAAGACTTCGCGCCTTTCCCGGCGCCACTTCGTCACCTCGCTTTTCGTCGGCGGCGCCGCGGCCTCGGCCGGGGCGACCTCCCTGCGCGCCTCGGCCGCAGCCGACGGTACCGCGTCCGCTGCGCCCGTGTCCTCCGACTGGGTGGAGGCGGCTCGGGCGGAGATCCCGGCGTTGAAGAAGTGTCTGTACTTCCAGTCCGGCGCCTACGGTCCCTCGCCGCATCGGGCGATGAACGCCGTGAAAGCGGCGCTGGACCTGCAGAACGAGTCACCGGCCGATCCGCGGATCATCGCGCGAATCACGGAATTGGAGAACGGCTGCCGGAACCGCATCGCCCGTCTCACCGGGGCTGATCCCACCGAGGTTGCCCTGACGAGCAACACCACCACCGGCCTCAACATCGTCCTCTGGTCGATCGACTGGAAGGCCGGCGACGAGATCATCATCAGCGATGAGGAGCATCCCGCCATGCTCCTGCCCGTCTACAACCTCGAGCGCCGCTTCGGCGTGCGACGTCGCGTGGTGCCGGTCGGCGACCCCACGAAGGTCGTGGCGGAGGTGCTCTCCCGTCTCACGCCCACCACCCGGCTCGTCGCGCTCAGCCACGTCTCCCGCGGCAGCGGCCGGACCGTGCCCGGCCGCGAACTCGCCGCCGCACTGCGCGCCCGCAACGTCCGCCTGCTGCTGGATGGCGCACAGGGACCGGGCAACGTGCGGATCAACTTCCACGAGATCGGCTGCGACTACTACAGCCTGTGCGGCCACAAGTGGCTGCTCGGACCGAAGGGAACCGGTGCTTTCCTCGTGCGGCGCGACGCCCTCGAAGCCACACCCGTCTCGTGGACCGGATCGCGCGCTCAGGCAACGTTCGACGAGGTCGGCAACTTCACGTGGCTCCCCGATGCGCGACGCTACGAGTTCGCCACCCGCAACAGCGCGGGCTACGCCGGCCTGGGCGAGGCGCTCGGCTGGCTGGAAGGGCTTGGCTGGGACCGCATCCACGCCCGGATCGTCGAGCTCTCCGGCTTCGCCACCCAGGCCGTGCAGGCGAGCAAGCACCTCTCCATGACGTCCCCCACCGCCGCCGATGCCCGCAACGGGATCGTGGTGATCCGGCTCCCCGCCGCCTGCAAGGCGACGGCCGCCTACGAGACGCTCAACGTGGAGAACAACATGCTGCTTTCCCCGGTCACGCACCCGCAGGATATCCGGGTGTCCGTGCACTTCTTCAATCTCCCGCAGGAGATCGCCGCCGTCGTGGAACGACTCGACCGCTACGCCGCGGGCGTCGTCGCCAAGGCCTAGGCGCGGGGGCCGGTCGACCCGCGCGCCCGGGTCGTTCCCAGTGGGTGCACTGCGGCCGGGCGCGGCGGAGCCCAGCGGGGCATCCAGCGGAAGCGCCAGGGCTTCGCCGCCCACTCCGGTCCGGCATAAGCCACGCCGATCCGCGGACCCGCTTCGATCTCGCCGGACGGAATCAGCGCCGCGGTCTCGTCCTCCTCGATCCAAGCCGCAAGCCGGCCTGGAGGCGCCGGGTCGACACGGACTCCGTTCAGCGATCGATCCACGCCCAAGGCCCGCGTCAGCCGGCCCGGTCCGCTCCATCCTTCGACGCCGCGGATCAGCACCGCCGACGGCCAGTCCGCCGGACCAGTCACGAGATTGAGCATCTCGTGCACACCGTAGCAGAGGTAGACGTACCACACGCCAGCAGGCCCGAACATCACCGCGTTGCGCGGCGTGCGCCCGCGGCTCGCGTGCGAAGCCCGGTCCTCCGGTCCATGATACGCCTCTGTCTCGGTGATCCGTCGCCTCACCACCGTCCCGTCCACGCCGCGCACGCAGAGCCAGCAACCGAGCAGGCGGTGCGCGTGCCCCACCGTGTCACGATCACTCCAAGCTTCTGCCTCGACTCGCCGACGCATGTCATCGAACTAAAGCAGGTCCCCGCCCGGGGCAATCGTCCGCCGCCCGGCCTCTTCACCCCTCACCTCGTCCGCCTGGGGCACGAAGGTCGGCGCGCGATCCGTCCGGAATCGCCCTGCCACTCTCTCACGTCACGTCCGCCGCTCCGTCCTCCGCCGCTTCTCGCCACTCCCATGTCCTCGCTCTCCTCGCCCGCGTCAGCGCCATCCTCTCCCGCTGCACCCTCGGTCCGCACCGTGGCCATCGTCGGCGCCGGTCTGATCGGCTCCAGCTGGGCCGCCTTCTTTCTCGCCCACGGGTTTGACGTGATCGCGACTGACCCCGCGCCCGGGGCGGAGGAGAAACTGCGCACGTTCGTCGACCGCGCGTGGCCCGCGCTGGAGACGCTCGGGCTTTCCGCCGGCGCCTCCCGTACGCGCCTGCGCTTCACCGCCGATCTCGCGGCCGCGGTGCGCGAGGCCGATTTCATCCAGGAGAATGGTCCGGAGGTCCTCGCGGCGAAGCGGGCGTTGCTGCAGGCCGTCACCGCAGCGGCAAGACCCGAAACGATCATCGCGTCCAGCACGTCGGGCTTCACGATGAGCGCCCTGCAGGAAGGCTGCACCCACCCGGAGCGCTGCGTCATCGGCCATCCGTTCAACCCGCCACACCTCCTTCCGCTCGTGGAGGTGGTCGGCGGGAGGGCAACCGCGCCCGCGGTGGTCGATGGTGCGCTGGCTTTCTACACGTCCCTCGGGAAGCGGGCCATCCGGCTCAACCGCGAAGTGCCCGGCCACGTCGCCAACCGTCTCCAGGCGGCGCTCTGGCGGGAGGCGGTGCACCTCGTCGCCGAGGGCGTGGCGAGCGTCGCGGACGTCGACGCTGCGGTCACGGCCGGTCCCGGCGCACGCTGGGCGCTGATGGGACCGCACCTCATCCTCCACCTGGGCGGAGGGGCTGGCGGCATGCATCACTTCATGAATCATCTTTCCGGCCCGTTCACCACGTGGTGGAAGGACCTCGGCAACCCGGAGCTCACGCCCGAGCTGCGCGAGCGGCTCATCGCGGGCGTGCTCGAGGAGGCCAACGGGCGCTCGATCGAGGAACTGGCCGCGCAGCGCGACGCCGGCCTGCTCGCCGTGCTCCGCTGTCCGCAACGCGAGGCCTAGCCGGTCGGACGATCCCCCGCGTGCTCGCGGCGCTCCGCCGTCACCGCCGCGAGGAAGGTCTCCAGCGCAAAGTCCGCGAGCTGCCCGCCCGGGCCTTCCGGGTTGAAGTCGAACGCGTGCACGGCCCACGGCAGCGCGAGATACGTGTGGGGCACGCCGTGCGCCGCCAACCGCGCGGCAAGCCGCTCGCTCTGGCGAAACCAAACCAGCGAGTCCTTCCCGCCGTGCACCAGAAGGGTCGGCGGCGTCTGCGGACCCACGGCGTCGTAGGCGCTCGCTTCCGCATAGGCCCGCGGCGCTTCCTCGGGTGAACCGCCGAGGTACTGGCGCATGAGGGTGAAGAAATCGAGGATGCCGCCTTGCGGGGTGTTGTGCCAAGCGAAGTTCAGGTCGTGCGGCGCGTAATACGCCACCACACCGAGGATGAAGGGCTGGCCGGGACGGTAGCCCACCGCCGTGGCCAGCTGCCCGCCCGCGCTGCGGCCGAAGAGGACGATCCGGTCCGGATCAATTCCGAGCTCGGCGGCCTGCACCCGCAGGTACGCGATCGCGGCAGCCACGTCCTCCGCCGCCGCCGGCCAGCGATGCCGCGGCGCCAAGCGGTAGCTGATCGCCGCCACCGCATAACCACGCGCCGCCAGGCGGTGATTCGCATCCGCCAGCTGCTTCCGATCCCCCCCGTCCCAGCCACCGCCGTGGATCATCACCACGCAGGGCGCCCCGCCGCGCGGCCCGCCCACCGCACGGTAGAAATCCAGCGGCAGCACGCCATCGCCGTCGCCTCGCGTGACGTCGCGGGTCTGCACCGGCAACCGGCGCGTAGGCCGCGGAAAGAAGAGCCGCCCCAGCGACAGCGCGCGGCGCGTGGGCAACGCACCCGCTCCCCACATGGCACGCAGTCTCCCGGGAAGTCCGCGGGAGATCCGCCATGCCTGCGACGTCGGCCACAGGAGCAGGACCGCCGCCACCCCGAGGAGGACCATCACCGCAAATCGATTCCAACCGGCCATCCCTCGCTGCCACCAGACGAGCGCCACGAGCACCCCGCTCAGCAAGGCCAGAAAGTGCCCGTATTCGCCGGCCAGGATCGCCAGCTTCCACGCCGGAGGGGTCGGCGGATGCGCCCACGTGAGCGCGGCAAAGCCGACCAGCCCGGCGGCCAAGACGAGAGTCATCCACGACGCGTCCACCGCACCATTCTCGCCCCACCACGCCGTCCAAGTCTAGCCGGATGATCACCTCATGACCCGACCAGCCGGAAGTTCGCTCGACACCCGCGACGCGCTGACGTGATCTCCCTTCGTCCATGCGCCGCCTCGACCAGCTTCTGGCCAATCTCGGCTACTGCTCACGCCGCGAAGCCCGTGACTTCCTCCGTGCCCACGAGGTGCGCGACCGCGACGGCACGCGGTTGACGCAGCCGGCGCTCAAGGTCGACCCCGCCGCGGTCCGAATCAACGGCGAGCCGTTTGATCACCCGGAGGGATTGCTCCTGCTGCTGCACAAGCCGCTCGGGCTGGTCTGCTCGCACGACCGGAGCGAGGGTCCGTCCGTCTACGACCTGCTGCCTCCGCGCTGGCAGCGGCGCAACCCGGGGATCACGTCCGTCGGGCGGCTCGACAAGGACACGTCGGGCCTGCTGCTGCTCACCGACCAGACCGCGCTCGTGCACCGGCTGACCTCGCCGCGTCACCACGTCGAGAAGCGCTACCACGCCACCGTCGACCGCGACTTGCCCCCGGAAATCGGCGCAGTTTTCGGCGCCGGCACGCTCCGGCTCGACGGGGAGGACACGCCGTGCCTGCCGGCGCGGTACGAGCAGCTCGGGCCGCGCGAGGCCTTCCTCACGCTCACCGAGGGCCGCTACCACCAGGTCCGGCGCATGTTCGCCGCCGCCGCCGGGGCAACCGTGCTGACGCTGCGGCGCGACCGCTTCGGGCCACTTGAACTCGGTGCGCTGCCGGCCGGTGAGTGGCGCATCCTTTCCTTGGATACGTTCACCGAAACGGCGGCGCGGTCATGAGGCACCGCGCACCGGCATTCTGGCGAGCCTTGGCGAGCGCGGGCGCCCGGCTGCGGCTCACGCGCGCGTGGAGCCCCGCGTCCGTCCGGCCGCCGCCCGATGGATCGACGTTGTCGCGTGGGCTCGAATCACCGAGGGGCTGCCGTTGCGGGCATGGTCCCGAATTCCGCCGATCGGGCGGATTTCTCGTGCGGGCGTGGCTTGCGCTCATCGCCTTTGCGACCGTGGCCTCCGCCCAGTCCGCCGGTGGGACCACGGGCTCCCGCGGCGGGCCGGCCGCGACGGGGCCCACAACCGCCCTGCCCGTCGTCGTGGTGGCAGCCGCGCGCGCGCCGGTGCCGGTCGCCGATCTCGCCGTCGGGGTCGACCTCTTTTCCGCGGAGCGGCTGCAGGCCTCGCCGGGCCGCGCCGTGGACGCGGTGCTGCGCGAGTCGCCGGCGCTCAGTCTCTTCCGCCGCAGCGGCAGTCTCGTCGCGAACCCCACCGCCCAGGGCGTCTCCCTGCGGGGTCTCGGTCCGAGCGGTGCCAGTCGGTCGCTGGTGCTCCTCGACGGCGTGCCGCTCAACGATCCGTTCGGGGGCTGGGTCGCGTGGGGCAAGGTGCCTGGGCTCGCACTCGCGGGAGCGGAAATTCTCCGGGGGGGTGGTTCAGCGGAATGGGGCAACGCCGCGCTCGGCGGCACGATCGCGCTCTTCACCGACCTCCCCCCGGACTCGGGCCCCGCCGGGGCGGCCGCGGCCTGGCCCTGGCCCGGGGCCGGGGCCGGCTCGGGCCGATTCCGCGCTTCGGGCGGATCCTCCCGCACCGCGGAGGCCGAGGGGCTCGTCCATACGCCGGTAGGTCGACACGGCGTCCTCCGCACCAGCCTTTCCGTCCTCACGACCGCGGGCGACTTCGCGCTCTCCCCCGCCCAGCGCGGCGCCGTCGATCGCCGCCTCGATCTGCGTCAGCGGCTGCTGCACAGCTCATGGCACCAGCGGCTGGGGGCGGTTTCACCGATCCGCCTGACCCTCACGGTGCGGGGCTTCGACGAGGAGCGCGGCAATGGCACGGTGCTGCAGCGCAACGCCTCCCAAGAACGCTTTGCCTCCGCGGCCCTCGCGGCGAACCCGACGGCGGGACTCTCCTGGACGGCGAACGTCTACGGCCAGCGGCAGGAGCTGCGGAGCGTCTTCACGTCCGTCGATTCCTCCCGCCGTCTTGAAACCCCGGCCAACGATCAATTCGCCGTGCCGAGCACCGCGGGCGGCGCGAACGCCACGCTCAGCGTGCGTCATGCCGGCACCGCCCGCGCCCGATCGACCTTCGGCGCGGACGTCCGTGCGGTCCGCGGCGAGACGCGCGAGGATTTCCTGTGGTCAGGGACGCGCTTCACCCGCCGCCGCTTCGCCGGTGGCGCGCAGCACTTCCTCGGTGCCTTCGCCAGCCATGACCGCTCCGTGGGGGCGGCCCTGCGTGCCTCCGCCGCACTCCGCCTCGACCACTGGTCGAACACCGACGGTCACCGCCGCGAGTGGGACTCGGCCACGCTCAGCCTCACGCGGGACGACCGGTTCGCCGACCGCCGCGGCACGACGGTGAATCCACGGATCGGATTCACCGTGCCGCTGCGGGCGGCTTCCCCGTCCGGCGATGCCGCGCCGCGGCTCCGCGCCGCCGCATACCGGGCGTTCCGCCTGCCGACGCTGAACGAGTTCCATCGGCCGTTTCGCGTGGGCAACGTCAACACGGAGGCGAATCCGCTGCTCAATTCGGAACACGTCCGCGGCCTCGAAGCCGGCATCGATCTGCCGATGGGCCCGCTCCGGGCGGCCTTCACGGTCTTCCGGCAGGACCTCCGCGACGCCGTCGCGAACGTCACGCTCTCCCGCACGCCTTCGCTGGTGAGCCGGCAGCGCCGCAATCTCGAGGCCGTGCGCGTGGACGGTCTGGAGGCGGGGCTGTGGTGGGAACCGTCGCGCGCGTGGTCCTTCCGTGTCGAGGCGCTGCTCAGCGACGCCACCGTGCGGCAGGCGGCGAGTCAGGTCGCGCTGGAGGGTCGTCGCCTCGCGCAAGTCCCCCGCTTCGTCGGCACGGCCGGAGTTTCCTGGCGAAACGCCTCCTTCGGCACGCTGGAGGTGCGCCTCCGCCACACGTCGAGCCAATACGAGGACGACGAGAATCTGCTGCGGCTGGAACCTGCCACCGGGGTCGATGTCCAGTGGAGTCGATCCCTCGCGCGGTGGCTGGAGGGTTTCGTCACGGTGGAAAACGCGACCCAAGCATCTCTCCAGACCGGACGCACGGTCGATGGCCTGATCTCCCTCGACGCCCCGCGGCGCTTCCGACTCGGCGTGCGCTCCCACTGGTGACCACGTCGGTTGGCGCGTTGACGAGGACCCGTCCCCAGCCCACGCTGCCGCCCTCGCCTCCCGCGCGATCTTTCCCCCATGAGCTCCCCCCTTTCCGGCGTCTACATTGGAACCGACAGTGGCGCCACCACGTCCAAGACGGGCGGCGTCCGCGCCGACGGCTCGATCATCTCGATGAAGCTCCGGCAGAGTTCGACCAATTCCGCCGCGGGCACCGCCGCGGTGATCCGTGGCTGGATCGAGGGAGCCGAAGGCTTTCTGAAGGACAACGGTCTGAGCTGGGATCAGGTGCGGGGCGTGGGTCTGGCCATTCCCGGACCCTACCAGAGCTACGGCGTGCTCGATCGCTCCGCAAATCTGCCGCCCGCCTTCGCCGGATGGAATTTCCACGCGGACTACAGCCGCGCGCTCGCGGAGCGCGCCGGGCGGGCGATTCCGCTCGTGGCCGGTAACGACGGCAACTACGGCGGCGTCGCCGAGGCCGCGCGGGTGCGCGGCGAGCGCAAGGCGGGCGTGGTCATGCTCGCACCGGGTTCCGGTCTGGGCTGCGCCTACGTCGACCCGAACGGGCTGCCGCTCGATGGTGACAACTTCGCCGGGATGGAGGCGGGCCACATGCCGGCCGCCGTGCACCTGCTCGGCCTGCCCACCTATCGCTGCGGCTGCGGCCGCGACTGGGGCTGTATCGAGGCCTACACGACGATTTCCGGCCTGCCGCAGTTGCTGGCGGATGTGCTCAAGCGTCACCCGGGCCACGAGCTGGCCACGTCGACCGCCACCGACAAGGAAAAGGTGCTCTCGCTCCGTTCCCGAGCCCAGAAGGGCGACCCGCTCGCGCTGGAGATCTTCGACCTGCAGGCGAAGGCGCTTGGGCTGCATGTGGCGTCGCTGTCGGTTGCCCTCGACCCCGAGTTCTTCGTGATCGGCGGCGGCCTGATTGATCCGGAGGCGACCACGCCCGAGTTCCGCGATCGTTACCTCGGCCTGATCCGTTCAACCGCGCGACCATACCTCTTCCCCGGACAGCGCAACAACATCAAGATCGTGCCCGCGACCCTCGGCGAACTCTCCCAGGCCATCGGCGCCGCTCTCGTCTCCCTTTACACTGAACGACTCCGGAACGCCTGACGGCCCCTCCGGAGCGACGGGGCGGTCCGCGCGAACCGCCTCGTCCACCCCCCGCCCGCGCGCCCGTCACGTCCGCCCCTGTCGCTCCCATGCCCTCCCGTACCCTCGCGTCCCTGCTCACGCTCGCCCTGATCGTCGGCGCTTTCCTCGCACCCTCGCGCGGCGCCGCCGCCGCGGTGCCCGTTCCGTCCCGCATCACCGCCGTCGCCGTCTATCCCGATCGCGCCGTGCTCACGCGTCTGGGCCGCGTCGATCTCCCCGCCGGCACGTCCGAGCTAGTCATCGACGGCCTGCCCGCCGCCCTGATCGACGAATCGCTCCAAGTCTCCGGCCGGGGCACCGCCGCCGCGACCATCCTCGACGTCAATCTCCGCCGCACGTTCCTCGAGGCATCGCCCGATCCGCGGCTGCGCTCGCTGGAGGAGGAACTCGCGGGCCTGCAGCGCGAGGATGCCGCGCTGGAGGCCCGGCTCGGCCAGATCGACCAGCAGCGCGCTCTCCTGCAGCGGATTGAAAACGCCCTGACCGCGCCACCGACGAAGGACTCACCCGCAGCCCGGCCGTCCCTCGACGAATGGCAGCGGCTGCTCGCGTTCCAGGCCGAGAATCTCGCGCGGCTCGCCAGTGACCAGCAAGCCCTCCAGCAGCAGCGCACCGCCCTCGCCGCGAAGCTCGCCGCAACCGAGGCCCAGCTCAACGCCAGCAAGGGCCGAACACCCGAACGCC
>CAZEJZ010000062.1:0-10824 GCA_964512415.1 uncultured Opitutaceae bacterium | reverse complement strand
CGGCTGCTCCTCTGCCAGCACGGCGACCGCCGCATCGCCCGCCTCGAGCCCGATGGCCGCAGCTTCACGACGCTCGCGGACCGCTGGGAGGCACGGCGCTTCAACAGTCCCAATGACCTGTGTCAGGATGCAGCGGGACGAATCTACTTCACCGACCCGCCCTACGGCCTCGCCAACGACGAGCCGCGGGACCTCGATTTCCACGGCGTGTACCGGCTCGATCCCGATGGAAAGGTGACGCTGCTCACCAAGGAACTGGAGCGCCCCAATGGCATCGCGCTGTCCCCGGACGGAAAGCGGCTCTACGTCGCCAACTCCCACCGCCCGCGTCCGGTCATCATGGCCTACCCGCTGGATGCCTCCGGAGCCGTGGGCGCCGGGACCGTCGTCTTCGACGCCAGCGCGCTCTTCGCGGACCGGCCCGGCCACGGCGGCGTGCCCGATGGCCTCAAGGTGGACGAGCGAGGCAACCTCTGGGCCACGGGCCCGGGCGGCGTGCTCATCCTCCGCCCCGACGGTCGCCTTCTCGGACGAATCCTCCCCGGCCACACCACGGCCAACTGTGCGTGGGGCGATGACGGTCGGACTCTCTACCTTACGTCCAACAGCGTGCTCGCCCGCGTCCGGACCCGCGTGGCGGGACCCCTGCGCTGAGCAAAGAAAAGCGGCGCCCTGGATGGGGCGCCGCCTTGGAAGGCCGACCGTCCGGGAGAGGGTGCCGCTCAGATGGCCTCGTCGCCCGTCTCGCCGGTGCGCACGCGCACGACCTGCTCGACCGGCATGACGAAGACCTTGCCGTCGCCGATCTTGCCCGTCTTGGCCTTGGCCACGATGACGTCGACCGCCTTCGGCACAACGTCGTCGGCGACCACGATCTCGAGCCGCAGCTTGGGCAGGAAGTCGACAGTGTATTCGCTTCCGCGGTACATTTCGGTGTGACCCTTCTGGCGGCCGAAGCCCTTGACCTCGGTGAGGGTCATGCCCTCGACGCCGATGCTGGTGAGACCCTCCTTCACTTCCTCGAGCTTGAAGGGTTTGATGATGGCAATGATGAGTTTCATGGTTGTTTCCTTTCGTGAGATTAGAGGATGTACCCGTCCTCGCCGTGCTCGCTGACATCGAGACCGGCGGACTCAACCTCCGGGGTCGGACGCAGGCCGATGACTGCCTTGACGATGAAGGCGATGATCGCGGTGGCGACGACGCTCCAGACGATCGTGACGCCGATGGCCTTGAACTGCTCGAGGAGCAGGCCGTTCTTGAGGCCGCCGACGACGGAGTTGGCGCGCTCGTCGGCGAACACACCGGTGAGGATCGCGCCGAGGGTGCCGCCCACGCCGTGGACTCCGAACGTGTCGAGTGCGTCGTCGTAGCCGAGGCGACGCTTCAGGTAGGCGACCGCCAGGAAGGGCACGATGCCGGCGAACACGCCGATGATCACGGCGGAGGTCGGGAGCACGAAGCCCGCGCCAGGGGTGATCACGACCAGACCGGCCACGATGCCCGAGCAGAAGCCGAGCACGCTGGGCTGGCCGCGGGTGACCCACTCGGCGAGCGCCCAGACGAAGCCGGCGGTGGCGGCGGCGAGGGTGGTGGTGGTGAAGGCGTTCGCGGCGATCGCGTCGGCGCCGAGCGCGGAGCCGGCGTTGAAGCCGTACCAACCCACCCACAGCATGCCGGTGCCGATGGCGCACAGGACCATGGAGTGCGGCGGCATCGGCAGCTTGCCGAAGCCATCGCGACGACCGAGGATCAAGCAGAGCACCAGCGCGCTCCAGCCGGACGTCATGTGAACCACCGTGCCACCGGCAAAGTCGATCGCCTTGATGCCGGCATTGGGATTCAGCGGACCGCACATGAAACCCGTGGTGGCCCAGACCATGTGGGCGAAGGGGAAGTAGACCGCGAACATCCACAGCGCGACGAAGACGAGCACCGCGAGGAACTTCATGCGCTCGGCGATCGCGCCGACGATCAGGGCCGGCGTGATGATCGCGAAGCTCAGCTGGAACATCGCCCACATCGAGTCGGAGATCCAGTAGTAGCCCGCCCCCGTCTTGCCCGATTCAACTCCGTTCAGGAACGCATTGGCGGTGTCGCCAATGAATCCGTTCCCGCCGGAGAAGGAAAGGCTGTAGCCAATGGCCCACCACAGGATGGTGACCAGTCCGGCGATGCCCATGCACTGGGCCATGACGGACAGCACGTTTTTGCGGCGCACCAAGCCACCGTAGAACAGCGCCAAGCCCGGCAGCGTCATGAAGATGACCAGCGCCGTGCTCGTCATCTGCCACGCACTGTGACCCGGCCCCGGGCCTGGGATCTTGGAAGCCACATCCGGCGTGCGGGCGGTGTTGTTGACGTAGGCTTCGAGGTCGGCGAGCCGCTGCTCGACCGTCGGCTCAGGCGGCGCAGCCGGCGCAGCATCAGCCGACTGAACGGCGGAGGCCGCACTCAGGCCGACAAGGAGGAACAAGCCCGCCCAAAGACGGGCTCGACAGTACAGGGTGTTGATCATGGAGGTGGTGTTGAACTCGGCGTTGAAGAAAAGCGCCCTCCCGAGGGAGAACATTTCCCCTTTCAGCACCTTCCATGCCCGCAGATGAAACAATTTGATAGATTTTGTAATTTTGCTTAAGTATCTTTTCAACAGGTGTTTGTGAATTCGATTCCCGCCTTGGAAGGTTCACGTAGTCCTCTCGCAAGGCTCACCACGCGACTTCCCGGACGGTGCACCGGAATAGGTTTCTCCGGATCGCACCGCCGGCCTTGCAGACGCGGGCGCAATCGTTGAGCGTGGCCCTCTGATCCTCCCGCGCGTGCCTTCACTTCTTCCGTTCCTGCACTTCGTCCACACTTCGCCGCTGGTGATGCACGGGTTACGACATGAGGGGGCCGTGTCCGCCCCGGCGGGGATGGTTGGGAAGGTGGGGAGTCACCTGCGATGAAGCTGCCGATGTGGACCCTGCGCTGGCTGCACCGCAGCCGGCTGTCGCGCAGTCGCCTGAAGGGTACTTTCCTGCATTCCTGGCTCGGGGACCGCATTCTCGACAAGGCGCTGTGGCGGCCCACGCCGGAGTCACTGGCCCGGGCCTGGCTGGTCGGGTTTCCGATCACGATGATGCCCTTCCTGCCGGCACAGTCGCTGTTCGCGGTGGTCGCGGCCCTGCTCCTGCGGGGGAACCTCCTGCTGGCGATCGCCCTCCAGTACCTTTCGAATCCGTTCACCGCCCCGGTCCACCTCCCAGCCTGCTACTTCGTCGGCGAGCTCATGCGCGGACATTCGCCGGTTGCGGTATGGCATCATCTCCAGTCGACGCCGATGGATCTCCTTACGGGGGGCAGCGTGGCTTCACTCTACTCGGGGGCGTTTGTGCTGGGAATCCTCGGCGGCTCGGTAGGTTATGCGGTGATTCGCAGCGTATGGAAACCTACCGGCGCAGTTCGGACGCGGGTGCGACACCCTCATCCCGCGCGCCCGCACGGACACCGCTGATCGCCCCGCCGGACGGAGCGGACGCCGGCGCGCCGGGCGTACGGGGTCAAGGCGCTACTCGCTGCGGAGGCCGCGGTTCATCAACGCCGCCAAGACCGCCGCCGGAGGCTTCGCCTCGTAGAGCATGCGGTAAACTTCCGCGAGGATCGGTGCTTCGATTCCGCGCTCCCGGCAAAGGCCGTGGAAGGACTCGGCCGTGCGGTAGCCTTCGACGACGGACCGGCTCTCGGCGAGCAACGCCGCCACCGTCCGTCCCTGCCCGAGGTGTTCGCCGAAGCCGCGGTTGCGACTCCACGAACCCGTGCAGGTAGCGATCAGGTCGCCAAAACCGCTCAATCCGTAGAAGGTCTCCGGCTGCGCACCGAGGGCCGCCCCCAGCCGGACCATCTCCGCCACCGCCCGGGTGATGAGGGCGGCCTTCGCGTTGTCCCCGAGCTTCAGCCCGTCGCAGCACCCCGCCGCGATCGCATAGATGTTCTTCAGGCACCCGCCAAACTCGACCCCCGGAAGATCGTTGCTCGTGTAGACACGGAGCGAGCCACCGCTGACCTCCGCTTGCACCGCGCCAAGGTCAAAGCCCGCTCCCGCCAGCACCATCGCGCCGGGAAGGCCGCGCGCGAACTCCGCCGCATTCGTCGGCCCCGCCAGCACTCCGACCGCAGCGGACGGCAGAACCGCACGAATGACCTGGGAAGGCCGCAGGTGCGTCTCGCGCTCAAGTCCCTTGGTCAGGCTGACCAGCGGCCTCCCTGGAGGTAACACCGACGCAAGCCGACCGAGCGTCTCCCGAAGGGCCTGCGAAGGGCAGGCTAGAAACACCAACCCTGTCTCCGACAGCGGGGCCTCCGCTTCCGACAGGATGTTCAAACCTTCCGGCAGCGCAATCCCCGGCAAGTACGACCGGTTCTCCCGGTCGCGGCGCAAGGCCTCGACCTGCTCCGTCCGGCGCGGAACCAGGGCGACGGCGTGGCCGCGGCGGCACAGGTGGAGCGCGAAGGCAGTCCCCCACGCACCGGCTCCGATCACGACGACGTTCATAAGGGCATTGAAGTCCAAGAAACCGGTCCACGGGAAGCCGGATCTTTTCATTCCCCCGCCCGCGGCGCGGCCCGCCGGCCCTCCCGCCGCCGCTCCCGTTCGCAACGACCCTTCTCAATCTCGCTCCGGACCAACTCCCGGGCGGGCCGCGCGACCCGCCCATCCGGCAGAATCCGCACCACCCCAAGCTCAAGGGAGCGCCGAAAAAGGTCGTTCCGGCTTTGCACTCCGAGTTTCCGCATCAGCCGTTTCCGATGGGAGTGCACACTCCCCGGCTCCAGACCCAAAGCCCCGCTCGCCGCCTTGTCGTCCGTCCCGTCCCCGATCACCGCCAGCACCTGCCACTCGGTGGGGGTCAGCATCCTCCCCAAGTCCGGCGGCGCACCGGGTCCGCCGATCAGCGCCTCTTGGACACTCGGGCTGAGGTACCGGCGGCCCTGCACCGCATGCGCCAGCGCCAGCGTAAAGCGCTCAGGCTCGTCCCCCGCCGGATCGAAGGCCGACACCGACCGGCTCCGGCGGAGGAACGCCACCACCTGCGCATCGCGTCGCAAGGTCACCGTCAACAGGGTCCGCACCTTCCCCGAGGCGGCGAATTCCTGCAGCAACGGCAGACCATCGTCGTCCGCGAACGACAGGCCCAAGATCACCAATTCGTGGTTCTCCGTCGCCACCCGACGACGCGCTTCGGCGGCCGAGCGTTCCACGGTCACTCGCGCCAATGGGTACACGACGCGCACCGCATCGCCGAGCAACCGGCCGTAAAGCGCGTCCCACTTCACCACCAACACCGCCCCGGTCACTCGCTCCTCCTCCCCTTCCTTGCTCCCAACCCAAGGGGAAAATGCCGTCGCCGTGCCCTCTTTTCCCCTGTTCTGAGTCGCTCCCTTTGCCGTTCACGCACTGCCACACTTTCCGGTGCCGCGCGTTCGCCCCGTCGCCAATCTCATTCCCGCTCCGGGGCCGCCCAGTTCGGGGCCAAGCGATGCGCGTACGCCACCGCGAAGGGAGCGCGATCCGAACCGAGCCTCTCACGATCGGAGCACGGAGCGACTCACCGAATCGTCGTGCCAACCGCACTCCCTGCGCACGGTCCCCGGCGTCAAGCACCGCTCATCGGGCGCGGCAGGCCGACTTCTCGCCTTCCCACGGAGACGAATTCACTTGCTGCGACGGGTTCGCCTTGGTTTCCCCACCCCGTGCGGCAACGCGTCTCCCTCATCCTCGCTCTGTTCGCGTGGCTCCTCGCCACGGGCAGTCACTTGGATGTGGTTCAAACCGTCGGCTGGGGACGGATGTTCGCCAGCTACGCGCAGACGATGTCGCTCACCGAGGCGGCACGCCTGACGTTCGTCTCCGACAACTTCTGCGAGGTCTGCACGTTCGTGCAGACGTCGAAGCAGGCCCGCGACGGACAGACCGCACCGGTCCCGGCCGGCACGTCGAGCACCAAGGTGATCCTCGCGTTCCAGCCCAGCCCGGTCTTCGTGCTGAGCGCTCCGCCGGTCGCGCCATGGCACGCCGAGGACCAACGTGTTGTCGGCGAAGGCCGTAGCTCCCCGCCGACCCCGCCGCCGCGGCTGACCTAGGCCAGCGCTCCGCCCGGGACGTGGCGAGTCGCGACCCCAGACGCGGTTTACCATCGTCGCTCGATCTCGGCGACCCGTGGGGGCATTCCGCCGTTCCGCCACCCACGAACGCCGCTCCGTCCGCCGGCAACTTGCCGCGGCACACCTGCCGATTAACGTCTTTCTCGACCCGCTAGCGTTTTACCATGAACTCACTGCTGTTCCGCCTCTCGCTGGGCTTCGGGCTGCTGGCATCGACCGCGCTGCCGATGGCCCACGGCGACGGAAACCTGCGCGAACTGGCATCCCCCGCCGGGGCGGACTCCGGGGAAGCCAGTCTTCACGCCGATCAGGAAGGACGGCTCCTCTTGACGTGGTGTGGTCCGGGTGAGCGCGCCGGGTCGCGCGCAGTGTGGCTGTCCTTGCTGGAACCCTCGAGCGACACATGGAGCGCGCCGCGAGTGATCGTGACCTCCCCTCGCTTGATGGAGAACTGGGCCGACTTCCCTTCGATGGTTCGCGGCACGGACGGCACGCTCTGGGCGCAGTGGTTCGAGCATCGCAAGGATTCCGACGGAGAGGGCTACTCGGGCTGGTTCGCACGGTCCGCAGACGACGGCCGGACGTGGTCCTCGCCGGCTCCCTTGGGCCACGAATTTGTCAGCCTCGCCCCGCTCGCATCCGGACGCGTGCTCGCAGTGTGGCTGGAGAGCGTCCGTCCGCCGCGACCCGCCGGCTCGTTACGCCCGCCGCGGGTCGTCCCAAAACCGGGTGAACCCACGCCCGCGTCCATGCAGCTCAAGTCGAGCGTGCTCGCGTCAGATGGATCCACGGTGCGGGAATGGGTCGTCGACCCCGACGTGTGCACTTGCTGTCAGACCTCGCTCGTTTCCCTACCGGAAGACGACATCCTGGTACTCTACCGGGGGCGCACGCCACGGGAGATCCGCGATCACCACTACGCGCGCTTCGCCAACGGCATCTGGGACACTCCGCAGCCGCTGCACGACGACGGTTGGCAGATCGCCGCCTGTCCCGTGAATGGACCAGCCGGAGACGCCCGCGGAAAAACTGTCTGCGTCGCATGGTTCACGCTCGCGCACGGGCAAGCCCGCGTGCAGGCGATGCTGTCGCGTGACGGCGGCGTATCCTTCGGCGTGCCGCTGCCAGTCGACCTTGGCCACCCCCTGGGTCGCGTTGAAGTCGTGACGCTGCCCGATCATTCATCGGTCGTGCTCTGGCTGGAATCGAAACGCGGCGCGGATGCGACCGGCCTCTACGCGCGGCGCGTCTTCGCGGACGGCTCCCTCTCGGCCGCCGAGTTGCTCGCGGATACGTCGTCTGCCCGCGCCGGCGGGTTCCCCCGGGCGGCGGTTCGCGAGTCCGGCCGGATCGTCTTCGCGTGGACCGAGGTGAGTGGCGCGAAGCCAGCGCAGACCCATGTTCGCCTGCGGGAGTGGGATCCGATGCCCCTCCGCCCAGCGGCCGGAGCCCTTCCGGTTCCGACCGTAGCCGCTCCCACGAAGCCGGAGCTCTGTCCATCCACGACGGTCAAGAAGGTCTGATTCCCCGTTCGGGTCTTCCCCTCCGTCTCTCCACTCGTCAACGCACTGCCCACCCCTCCCATCGAAATCCGCGGCTGCGCCCCCCCTGACCCCCGGCGCGGCTTCCTTTGCGCTCCACGGGCCCAGTCGCCCGACACCGCTTGATCCTCACTTTTCCGTCATGACCCGCCTACGTTTCGTTTTCGCTACTGCTTCGACCTTGGCCGTGGCCCTCGCCCTGACTGCATCGCTCACAGGATGCAGTCGGTCGGCTGCGCCCACCGCGACGGCCGAAAAGCCCAAGGATCCGCTCGCCTTCGAAGAGCACGACTTGCGGGGAGAGATCGTCGGGCTCTCGGCGGAACGCCGCACGCTGCTCGTCCACCACGAGGAGATCCCCGGCTACATGCCGGAGATGACGATGGAATTTGGGATTGGGGCGGCCGATTTCAGCCTCTTCAAGGAAGGCCAGCGCATCACCGGCCGGATGATCCAGCCCGCACCCGGCGATCTGCAGCTGGACCGGATCCGCATCATCGATGCCGACAAGGAACGCGTGATCGCGGCGGCGGCGGCGGAATTGCGTCAGGAGACCCAAATCCGCGGTCGAGCCGTCCATCGCGAAGTCGGGGAGAACGCGCCCCGCTTCACCCTTTTCAACCAGGACGGCGAACTCGTCTCGTTCGAACGCTTCCGCGGCCGCCGCGTGGTCCTGAACTTCATCTTCACGCGTTGCCCGATCGCGACGATGTGCCCGGCGGCGACGACGAAGATGGCGCAGCTCCAGCGGATGGTCCGGGAGCAGTCGATTCCCGACGTGGAGCTCGTGTCGATCACCCTTGACCCCACCCAC
The DNA here is from genome assembly GCA_964512415.1 of uncultured Opitutaceae bacterium. GTDB lineage: Bacteria > Verrucomicrobiota > Verrucomicrobiia > Opitutales > Opitutaceae > UBA6669. Next base: position 2,325 of record CAZEJZ010000062.1, on the reverse strand, counting down.
GACACCCCGGCGATCCTGCGTTCGTATGCGGCGGGCTACGGCATCGACTCGAAGAACTACTCGTTCCTGACCGGTCCGGAGGCCGCGATCCGCGATCTGCTGCTGCAGTTCGGGGTCCTCGTGGAGCCGGGCGAAAACCTCTTCAAGCACACCCTCGCCACGCTCGTGATCGACCGTGACGGCCGTATCGTGCACCGGATCGACGGCTCGCAGTGGGCGCCTGCCGACGTGGCGGAGCGCCTGAAACGGTCTTGAATCCCGTTGGCCTGCCCGTCCTACCGGACCGACTTGATCGTTCCCCCTTGCGCCGTCCACGCTGCCCAGACTCTTTCCCACGGGGGACTCCCTTCCCCGTCATCTCGCCTCTCACTTTTCTCTCCCGACCATGCACTCGCTCGCCACCCGGCATCCCATCCGCCGCATTCGCCAGACGATCGCCGCCGTCCTCGCCCTCGCGGCCACGCTTACGCTCGGCTCCGGCTCAGTCGCTGCCGCCGCCGCGGAGGCCAAGGCCCCGGAGGCCGCGCCCGCTCCGGCCAAGGCACCGGCCCGCCATCCCCTCAAGGGCGTGGTGGTCGACATTCGCGCGGACCGGAGCGCCCTGCTGGTGAAGCACGAGGAGATTCCCGGCGTGATGCGCGCCATGACCATGCTCCTGAAGGTCGATGCGCCGACGCTGGCGGCGGCGAAGAAGGATCAGGCCATCACCGGCCTGCTCGTGCGCAAGCCAGACGGCTGGTGGCTGGAAGAGGTCAAGCCGGCAAGCTGAGTCCGCCGAAGGACCAGGCGGGCCGTGACGGCGCCGCTCAGAACAGCGCGTTCGCAGCGACGCCCACGGCGGTGATCGGCCCCTGGTCGGTGAGACCATCGACGGCCCGGTCGACCTTCCGCATCACTCCCTGCGCGTCGCGGTAAAGCGTATCGTCCGTCAACAGGCGCCCGAGCGTGCCCTCGCCCTTGCTCAGGCGGTCGGACACCGCCCGGAGATTGCGGGCCACCACGCGGATGTCCTCGCCGGTCTGCTGGTCGAAGACCAGCGAGCCCAGCGTGCCGCGGCCGCTCTTCACCTGATCGACGATCGACTGGGTGCTGGCGACGAACGCCTTCGCCTCGGCGGCGGCGCCGCGGATTTCACCAAGGGCAGCCACCAAGGAATCGTAGGCGGCCGGATCATTGACCAGTCGCCCGAGCGTGCCCTGGCCGGAGTTCACCTTGCTGGAAATGGCGCCGAGATCCGTCGTGATCTGGCTGATCCGACTCGTGTTTTCGTCCACCAACCGGTCGAGCTTCCCGAGGAGTCCGGCGCCGCCGGCGGAGCCCATCGCCCCGGTGAACTGCGAAAGAGCGGTGTCGATCTTCCGGCTGACCTCGCCGAGTTGCGCGATCACGGCGTTCAGGTCGGGCGTGTCGGCCGTGAGGATCTGGTTGTCGGGCTGCAGCGTTCCCGACGCCTCGGTCCCGAGATCGAGCGACACGTAGTTCGCACCGAGCAGGCCGGCCATGCCGATCGTGGCCACGGCATCGCGGGCCACCTTGACGTTGGAGTTGATGAGAAGGACGACCTCGGCGCGGCGGCCGACGAGGCGGGTCTCGGCGACCGAGCCCACCTTGACGCCGGCCATGCGGACCTCGTCGCCGCCCTTCAACTCCTTGACGTTGGTGAAGTGGGCGATGAGCCGGTAGCCGCGGTCGCTGCGGACCTTGCCGGAGGTGAGCGCCTCGAACGTGACCCAGATGAGGGCGACGCCGAGCAGGAAGAACAGGCCCACGCGGGCCGACATTTGCGCGTTATTCATGATTGGCTTCGAGTTTCTTGAAACGGGGTTCCTGGAGATTGATCGCGGGATGCAGGAACTCGCGGATGATCGGATCGCGGTTCTCGCGCAGTTCGGCGGGCGTCTGGACCGCGAGCAGCCGGCCCTGGTGCAGCACGGCGATCCGATCCGCGATGGCGAAGGCGAGATCACGGTCGTGCGAGACCACGACCGACGTCACGCTGAACTGCTCCTTCAGCGTCGCGATGATCTCCGCGATGGTCGCGGCCATCACGGGGTCGAGCTCGCTGGTCGGCTCGTCGTAGAGGATGACCTGCGGCTCCATCACGAGTGCGCGGGCGATGGCGACGCGCTTCTTCATGCCGCCGGACAGCTCTGCGGGGAGCTTGTTGACGGCGTTCTCGATCGAGAGGATGCGCAGTGCGCGCATCACGCGCTCGCGGATCTCCGGCTTTGGGCAGAGCCGATGCTCGAGGGGATAGAGCGCAAGGTTCTCGTAGACGCTGAGCGAATTGAACAGCGCGCCGCTCTGGAACACGAGCGCGAGCGC
>CAZEJZ010000061.1:0-10825 GCA_964512415.1 uncultured Opitutaceae bacterium | reverse complement strand
ACTCTGCGCCGGCATGCGCAGCGTTTCGGCCATCCAGTTGGGCAGCAGGTAGCTGAAGGGGTGCTCCATGCGGAGGCGGTTGCGCTCGCCCCACGTGGCCTTCGCCAACGGGATTTTCCGGCGCTCCACGTCGGCCACGACGTCGTCGGCGGCCGCGAGCAGCAGGTGCTCCCACGAGGAATACTCGGGGGCGAGGAGGTGCAGGGGCTTCTGATCGAGCAGGGCCTCCAGCGGCAATTCGTACGGCAGGGTGCGGAAGTCGAAACGCGGCCACGCCTCCACGCAGGGGGCGAAGACCGGGGTGAGGGCCCGGGTGGCGACGGCGCTCCGCCAAGCACGGACGAGGCGGTAGCTGACGCTGTCGATGCGGGCGCGACCGTCCCAGTCCTTCACGATCCGTCGGAGTTCGGCGCGCGAGGGATGGTTCGCAACCGCAGCCTCGTCGAGGCATGCGATGAGCTTCTTCTGCCAGCGGTCGAGGCGCGTGTTGCGATCGTCCAGTGCGACGGCGAGCAGATCGGCCGGTGCCACGGGGCTGCCGCCTGCCGCGTGGGTCGCTTGGAGGGCGCGCAGGCGGTCGCGGATGCGGCCGGCGCGGGTGGCCTCGTCGTAGCCCTGCTCCCCGAGGAGATCGAGAGCCTCCGCGCCGACGGCCCGTTGGTTCGCGGTCCAGAGGACATCCCCCGGTTTCGCGATGATCACCGGGACGCGGTCAGGCGGGAGAAAACCTTTCCACCCACGATCGCCGTAGGCCCAGGGAATGGGCAACCGGCCGTCGTGGCCGAAGCGTTCGGGCAGGCGGCCCGCAATCGTCCACGCGAGCCGTCCGTCGCGACCGGCGACGAGGAGGTTGAGCGGCGGAACGCCGGCCTCGTGCGCGGCGGCAATCACGTCATCCACCGACCGCGCGGTCTCGAGCGCGACCAGCCGCAGGTTGACTGCGGCCGGATCGTGGAAGGTCCAGCGGTACGCGAGAGGGTGACGCGTGGGGGATTCGCCGATGATCGGGCCCCAGCGGGTCCAACGCGTTTCGAGCACGTCGTCCTCGCCGCCCTTGACGCGGATGATCTGGCGCCGGCGCTCGAAGTCGACCGGGCGGCCCTCCACGAGGTACATGGCCTCCGGGAGCACGGCGTCCGGCTGCACGCGTACCAGATCGCCGGTGTCGGTGTAGCTGGCGGTGAAGCCCCATGCGACGTGGCCGTTGCTGCCCACCGCCATGGCGGGGGTGCCGGGAAACGTCGCGCCGGTGAGATCGTGGGCGGTGCCGGATGCATCCGTCCAACGGAAGCGGGCGCGGTACCACACGTTGGGGACGGAGAGCCCGAGGTGCATGTCGTTCTCGAGCAGCGCGGCCCCGCCGGAGAGGACGCCTTCGACGCCGAAGCTGTTGGATCCGGGCTTGGTCTCGCGGTGGCCGTCGGTCGCGAAGCCGAAGAGCACCGTGGCTTCCGGCGGCCGCTGCCGCGCCGTCGGGCCAGCGGCCGGCGAGGCGCCCCGCAGGTTCAGCGCGCGGTCGTTGGGGATCGGCGCGAGTGGCGCGGTCGTGCCGTCGAGCGCGGCGTCCTCGGGTCCGATGCGCGGGGCGAAGAAGGCGAGGGCGCCGGCGCCGAGGGTTTCGCGGACGGTGACGAGCGTCCGCTCGAACTTCCCCGAGTGATCCTGAAGATCCAGCGCCATCGAGTAGATGCAGAGGACCGTGTCCTCCGGTCGCCACGCCACCGGCTGCAGGCGCAGGAGTTCGTACTCCCAGGGGCGTGGCGCGGTGCTGAGCGCGTGGTTCACGCCGTCGGCGTAGGCGGCGAGGAGAGCGCGCTCCGACTCCGGAAGGGCCGCGACGACGTGCCCGGCGAGGGTGCGGAACTCGTGCAGGCGGGCCCGGCGGTCGAGGGGCAGGGCGGCGGCACCAAAGAGCTCGGAGAGTTCACCGGCTGACCGGCGCCGCAGCAGATCCATTTGGAAGAAACGGTCCTGCGCGTGGATGAATCCCGTGGCGCGCGCGAGGTCCGCGCGGCTACCCGCCGTGAGCGTGGGGATGCCGAGGGCATCGCGTTCAACCGTCACCGTCGCTTGCAGTCCGGGCAGCGCCCGCGCACCGTCCAACTGCGGGAGGCTCCGTTCCAGTCGCTTCCAACCCCAGGCCAGCGCGGCGAGGAGGACGATGACCAGCACGCTGGCGCCGATGCCGGTCCAACGAAAGATGCGAGACCAGCGGGAAGCGTCAGGCATGGGGAAGGGAACGCGAAGCGAGGTCGTGAAGGCAACCCCGACTCTTCAATCCGAGCCAGCGATCACCGCCGTGTCGCCGAGTCCCTCAGGGCCCATCGAGAGATAGCCGCCGTCGACCATCAGGGTTGTGCCGGTGATGAACGAGGCGTCGTCGCTGAGGAGGAAGAGGGTGGGTCGCGCGACCTCGATGGCGTGTCCCATCCGGCGGAGCATGTGGTAGCGGCCCCAGATCGGATCCCACTTGGCGCGCCCGCCGCCGTCGAGGTTCGCCGCCTTGTCCGTCTCGTTGGTCCAGATCCAGCCGGGGTCGACGCTGTTGACGCGGATGTTGTCGGGGGCGAGGTCGAGGGCCTGGCAGCGGGTGAGCTGGGCGCAGGCGCCCTTCGCGGCATTGTACGTCCACCGGTTCGCCTGCGCGATGTGCGCGGAAATGCTCGAGATGTTCACGATCGCACCGCCGCCGACCTTGCGTTGGTGCGCCACGACGTGTTGCACCATCCGCGCATAGGCGAGCGGCCCCGCGGAGAAACTCCGCATCCAGTCCGCCGTGGTCGCATCGAGCGCCTTCGCCGTGAAGGCGAACGCATTGTTGACAAGGTAGTCGATGCGGCCGAAGGCCGCCGCGGTGCGCTCCACCGCGCTCTGGCAAAAGGCTTCGTCCGCCATGTCCCCCGCCAGGAACAGCACCCGACGATCCCCCGTCTTCAGTTCCTCCGCCGTCCGCGCCGCCGCTGGGTTGAGATCGGTGAACGCGACGGCTGCGCCTTCCTTCAGCAGTTCCTCCGCGATCGCCCGACCGATCCCCGCGCCTCCGCCGGTGACGAGAGCGACCTTGCCGCGAAAGCGATCCGTGATGGGGGTGTGCTTCATGGGAAAACGCAGGGAGGGGCCGACCCAGTCGCCGAATCGGGTCCCGCCCTCAGCGGCGGCGCACGTACACGTAGGTGCAGAGCAGCGCCAGCATCACGGTGGGACCGTTGATCCACCACGCGTTCAGCGGGACGCGATAGCGATCCACCACCCAGAACATGAGCGCGCTTTTCGCTGCGATCAAGATCCACCCCGCGATCAGCCAGCGCTCCAGCCGGCGGTTGCGCGGCTCGCGCACCTTCACCGTCACCTCCCGCACGAACGCATGGTCGTACTCCGCCCGCGACGGCGACTGTCCGGTGAGGAGCTGAAGGAGGTTGGCGAACATCGAGTCCTAAGGGATAGCGACTCTGCTCGGAAAGGAAAGTCGGGGCTGCGCGTCGTGCCATCAGAACCGCCACTCGCTGAGTAGCCGCTGTTGGTTTGCGAAAGCCGACCCCGCGTTCTGGGTTGCCGGAATTGAGCGAGGAACCTTGCCCGCCATGCTGGGTCCGAGGCTCTGACAGCCGCTCTGACCGCGCTGCCCGTTTGCCTCGGTCCTCCTCCACCATGCCGCTTGCCCGCTTTTTTTCCCGTATCGTTTTCGCCCTGACGGTGCTGACCGCGTCGGTCTGGGCGCAGCCCTCGCCGGCGGCTCCGCCGGCGTCCGCTCCCCAGTTCAAGAGCGTGGTGCTGGTGAACAATCGCGCGGGAGCCGAGTGGGATGGAAAGATCCGGGTGCTCGAGGACCACCTCGCCGCCCAGCTCACGGAGTTGGGTTTTTCGGTCCTGACCCGGGAGGTCGTGGTCGACTCGCTGCGCACGTTCGACCCCGCCGTCGCCGGGCTGCCCCGTCCGGCCGATGGACTGGAGGCGCAGTTGACCGAGCAGAGTTCCGCGCTGCGACTGGCCCAGAATCTCGGCGTGAATTACATCATCCAGGCCTCGCTTTCGTCGGTCGGGGCAAAGGACGTCGTGGCCAAGGCCTACGGCGTGGAAACCAGGTCGCAGGAGCGTTCGCTCCGTTTGAGTTACCGGCTGTTGGATGCGTCCCAAGGTGGCAGCTTGACCGGCGATACGGTGCGCGTGGCGACCGTGGTGCAGCAGACGGCCAACGCGGAAACTCAGCGGGACGGCGTGGTCGATGACCTGCTCGACGAGGCGGCTGGTCGCGTGGTGGACAGCCTGCGGGTGCGGGTGGCGGCCGGTCGGATTCCCGCGCCGGCGGCGCTCGCGCAGCGGGTCACGCTCACGCTCCGGCTTGAGGCGGCTGACCTCATGATTCCGGACGTGCGACTCGGACCCGAGAACACGGTGTCGATCAGCGAGTCGAAGTACCGCCTCGCCCCGCTCAACGCTTCGGTCGAGATCGATGGCGTTGCCGTCGGCGGCGCCCCCGGCGCCGTCTCGGTCCGACCCGGCTTCAGCAAACTTCGGATCACGCGCGAGGGCTTCGCGCCGTGGGAGCGCACGATCAACGTGGTCGATGGCCAGACGCTGTCGATCGCCCTCACCCTGTCCGACTCCGGCTATGCCCGATGGAAGGATGCGACCACGTTCATCAACGGCTTGAAGGACGGTGCCCGCCTGACTGATGCGCAGGTCAAGGTGCTGGAGGGTTACGGCAAGATGCTGTCGGAGAGTTTCTCGCGCATGGATACGAAGGAGAACGTCCGCCTCGTGATTCCCGGTGCCCGTCTCTGATTTCTACCCGGGCCGTCCGTCGGTTCCTCTTTTCCGCCGCTTTTTTGTCATGAACCTTCCCCGTCTTTCGTCCGTCTTTCTCGCTCTGATCGCCGCCTGTGGAGTCACGGCGGCGGCCGCGCAGGACGCTGCGCTCAAGAAGCTCGCCATCGGCTCGGTCAAAGTGAACGCGGCGACCGCTTCGGCCGCGACCGCCAGCGGCCGCAAGGTCGCGCTGGACCGCATGACCGAAAATCTCAACGCGCAGTTGCTCTCCGCGTTCCAGACGGGCCGACGGTTCCAGCTCGTCGGCCGGGCCGACGGCGGCGCGCTCGTCGAGGAGGCCGCGGCGACCGGGAAGGCGTTCGCCTTCGGTGAGGCCGATTACCTGCTCGTCGTCACGGTGGATGATTTTCAGGACGCGATGGAGACCAAGACCTTCGCCGCGCTTGGCACGACCGTCACCTCGCGGACCGTCCGATTCGCCGCCATTTCTTCCGTCTACGACGTCAAGACGGGGACGGTCGTGGAGACCGCCAATCTGAGCGTGTCGCGGACCGCTCCGGAGGAGCAGCGCGGGCAGGTCACTGGTGACACCCGTGACGTCCTGCTCCGTGAGCTGACGCAGGAACTCGCGGAAAAGACCGCCCGCCACGTCTCCGACGTCGTTTACCCGGCCCGCATCGTCGCCAAGACGGACAAGCTCGTGACGATCAACCGCGGTGATGGCACCGGGATCGCGCCGGGCCAGCTGTGGGAGGTTTTTGCCCTCGGCGCGGAGATGAAGGATCCCGACACGGGGGCGAGCCTGGGCCGCGAGGAGCTTTCGGTGGGCAAGGTGCGGGTGACGCGGGTCACGGCGAAGACCTCGCAGGCGAGTGTCCAGGAGGATCTGGGCATCGAACGAGGCGCACTGGTTCGTCCGGTGGCGCAGTGAGCCGCGGCGCCGCGTTTTCCGCTTTTTCGCGCCTCCGTCCGACGCGCGCTTCCTCCATCGTGTCGGGGCGGATCGCAGGATGGGTCGCGCGGGGGCGCGCGGCCGTTTGCGTCGCGTTGCTCGTCACGCTGGCGGGCTGCCAGACCTACACGAGCGAGACGGCGCAGCGGGACGCTGACTTGCGTCGGGGATCGCTCGACTCCGCCGTGCGGCGAGCGAATGCGGATGCGTTGCGCAACGATGGCGGTAAAGATGCCGTCCTTTTCCGCCTCGAACAGGGAGCGATCCTGCGGCAGGCGGCACTGGCCCGGCTGTCCGTGCCGCCGCCGGTGCGAGCCGAGCGCGGTGCGCCGGAGGCCGCCCCGAGGGAGCCGGGATCGGCTGAGGCGGCGGCGCCGGTGCGACCCGAGGAGGCCAACCTCCGAGCCAGCCTCGCGGCGTTCGACCGCGCCGAGGAGCGGATCAACGCCTACGACCGGGAGCCGGAAGTCCGTCTCGGTGCTTCGTCACTCGCGCTCCTCACCAATCTCGCGAATCTTCCCTACGAAGGCCGTGCCTATGATCGGATCCTGATGCACGGCTACAAGGCGCTCAACTACCTGCAACTCGGCGAGCGCGACGCGGCGCGCGTTGAGCTGAATCGGGCCTTGCAGCGGCAACGGGATGCACTGGCGGGCAATGCCGCGCGCCTCGCCGAGGCCGAGTCCGCCGCGAGCGAGTTGCGCTCGGGCCGGGTGACCGACCGCGAGGGCAATCGCGCGGTCTACGACATCTCGCGCACCACCAGCGATGCCGACGCGCGGCGGCGGCTCAGCGCGGTCGACTCCACCGTCCGCGCCCGGATCCGCCCGTACGGCGACTACGTGAATCCGTTTGTCGTGTTTCTTGACGGACTGTTCTTCCTGACCCAGGCCGAGGACCGCTCCGATCTGGAGCGCGCGCGGCTCTCGTTCGAGCGTGTGGCCACATTCGCGCCCGACAACCCGTACGCGGCGGCCGATGCGGCGATGGCCGAGGCGGCCGCGGAGGGAAGGCTTCCCGAGGGACTGACTTACGTGATCTACGAGGCTGGCGTCGCTCCGTTCCGCGAGGAGATCCGCCTGCAACTGCCGCTGTACCTCGTGACCGACAAGGTCTCGTACGTCGGCGCCGCCTTTCCCTACCTGCGCTTCAGCGAGGGTCGACCGCCCGTGCTGAACGTCACGGCCGACGGCGTGACGCATCCGTCGGCGCTCGTGTGCAGCATGGATTCGGTCATCGCCAGTGACTTTCGCAACGAGTGGCCGGCCGTGGTCACCAAAACCCTCGTGGGAACGGCGCTCCGCGCCAGCCTTGACGCCGCGATGCAGCGGAAGGCCAAGGAGAAGCTCGGCGAGCGAGGGCAGGCCTTCTTTGAGATCCTCACCGCCGTGATCCAGGATTCCACCAACATCGCCGACACCCGCACGTGGCGCTCGCTCCCGCAGGAGTTCCATACGGTGAGGCTGGCGACGCCGGCGGATCGGAAGCTGGTGCTCTCGGCGGGAGGGGTCTCCCAAACCGTCGACCTCTCACCGGGCCGGATCAACCTCGTCATCGTCAAGTTGATGGATCCCGGATCGCCTTTGCTGGTCAATCAAGGGGTGCTGGTTCCCGCACCCTGACCGTATTTTCCCGTCTCACTCCCCGCCATGAAATCACTCGCCCTCTTCGCCGCCGCCGCGGCGCTCCTGGTTCCGCTCACCGGCTGCCAGACCAACGTAAACACGGTGTCCCGCGCGGAGCCGCTGGCCCGCCCGACGCTCGTGAAGGACAAGCGCGTCGTCACTGACCGCACGCTGGGCGAGCTGATCGGCGTGGTCAGCGTCAACGAGACCATCGTGTCCGGCAACCTGCGGAAGGTGCAGGTGACGCTTGAGAACCTCCGCGACAACAACCGCGAGATCCGCTACCGCTTCGAGTGGGTCGACCAAGACGGCATGGCCGTGGGCGGCGTCTCGGAGCTGTGGCTGCCGCTGGTCCTCGCGGGTCGCGAGACCCGGAGTGTCTCGACTGTCGCGACGTCACCGCGGGCGGTGGACTTCACCCTCAAGATCGTCGAGGGCAAGTGATCGCCCTGCCTTCCCTCGCGCTTCTTCTTCCCTCATGACTTTCCTGTTTCCCATGCACTCGTCTCTCCGTTGTTCCTCCGCCGTCCCCCTGCTTGCCGTGGCTGTACTGGCGCTTTCGGGCTGCCAGACGCCCCGCGACGCCAAGTACATCGAGTCCGGCGGCGCCAGCACGGTCGTCACGCTCGATCAGATCAACATCCAGGACTGGAACCGGGCCGCGGACGCGATGGTCGCGTCGCTGCTCGCCTCCGGCGTCCTCGAGCGCGTGCCGGAGCAACCGGCCGTCCTCGCCATCTCGCGCATCGTGAACAATACGCAGCAGCAGGTGGACACGGATTCGCTGACGAAGAAGATCCGCGTCGCGCTGAATCAGTCCGGCAAGGTCATCACCACCACGACGCTCGGCCTTGGCGGCAAGGTCGAGGACCCCCTTGCGAAGGAGTCGGCCGAGATGGCCGCGATGATGGCGGGGCAGAAGCAAGTCACGCGGCTGCCGTACTATACGCTTTCCGGCAAGTTGCTCGAGGACCGGGCGCAGGCCGGCAAGGTCAAGCAGGTGACGTACACCTTCCAACTCGCGCTCACGACGGTGAAGGACGGCCTGGCCGTGTGGGAGGAGGAGAAGCAGATCACCAAGCAGGGCACGCGTTCGTCGGTCGGCTGGTAGCACCCGGAGGCGGTCGCCCCGACTGAATTTTCAGCCTCACGTCCGGCGTGCGTCCGGGCTTCCCTTTCCGCCGCGGGGCCGCTTGGCTCCGCGGCGGTGCTCTTTTCGATGACCGTTCGCCGGACCCCCGCCTTCGTCCTTGGATTCGCGCTGTGCCTCGCCGCCGCGTTGCCTTCGTGGTCGGCGCCGGCGGCCGCCGCGCCGGCGGCGCCGAAGGCTCCGGAGATCGATCCGGCGCGTGATCTGCCGCGGACGCCGCCGGTCGCCCCCGAGCGGGCGCTGGCGACGTGGCGGGTGCGGCCCGGCTTCGCCCTGCAGCTCGCCGCGCACGAGCCGCAGGTCACTTCACCCATCGCGATCTCCTTCGACGAGCGTGGCCGCATGTTCGTCTGCGAGATGGTCGATTATTCCGAGCAGCGGGACGTGATCCCGCACCTCGGACGGATTTCCTGCCTGGAGGATCGCGATGGCGACGGCGTGTACGAGACGCGGACGGTGTTCGCGGAGAACCTGGCCTGGCCGACGGGCCTGATCTGCGCGCGCGGCGGCGTGTACGTGGTTGCGACGCCCGACGTCCTCTTTCTCAAAGACGAGGACGGCGATGGTCGCGCCGAGCGGCGCGACGTCGCGTTCACTGGCTTCTCGAGCGGCCAGAAGCGGCTCAACGTCCAGGCGCTCGCGAACTGTGCGATCTGGGGCCTCGACAATCGCATCCATCTGCAGACCGGCGGGGGGCACCGCGGCACCATCACGTCCCCGCTGCGACCCGATTTGCCGCCGCTCGAGCTGACCGGCCGCGACTTCTGGTTCGACCCACGCACGCATGAATTCGGTGCGGAGGCCGGCGGGGGCCAGTATGGCATGAGCTTCGATTCGTACGGCCGCCGGTTCGTGTGCAGCAACAGCGACCATCTCCAACTCTACGTCTACGACGACCGTCTGGTGCCCGCGGGTCCCGGCCCGGCTCTGCCGGCACCGCGCAAGAGCATCGCCGTCGACGGCGGAGCCGCCGAAGTTTTCCGCATCAGCCCTGATGAGCCGTGGCGGATCGTGCGCACGCGCTGGCGGATCGGCGGCGTGGTTGCCGGCATGGTGGAGGGAGGCGGTCGCGTCTCCGGGTATTTCACGGGCGCCACCGGGACCACGTTCTATCGAGGGGATGCCTTCGGCCCCGCGTTCCCGTCGTCCACGTTCACCGGCGACGCCGGTGGTCAGCTCGTGCACCGCAAGCTCATCCAGCCCGACGGCGTGAGCTTCAGCGGCCGCCGCGCCGCGGACGAGGCGAACGTCGAATTCGCGGCGAGCACGGATCCCTGGGTGCGGGTGGTCAACTTCGCCAATGCGCCGGATGGCTCACTCTACCTCTGCGACATGTACCGCGAGGTGATCGAGCACCCGTGGAGCATCCCTGAGACGATCAAGCAGCACCTCGACCTTACTTCCGGCCGTGACCGGGGCCGGATCTACCGCATCGCGCCGGCGGATGCCGGCTGGAAGCGACGCACCTCCGTCGCGATCGATCCCGCGAACACCGCCGAACTGGTTCGCCTCCTCGCGCATCCGAACGGCTGGCACCGCGACACGGCGAGCCGACTGCTGTACGAGGCGCAGGATCGGGCCGCGATTCCGCTGCTCGTCGCGCTGGCGCAGGAGTCCTCGGAGCCGTACGCGCGGGTGCACGCGCTGGCGGCTTTGGAAGGGTTCAATGCGGTGCCTTCGGCGACCCTGGCGCGCCTCATCGCCGATCCGGACGCCGGCGTCCGCGAGCGCGCGATCGTGGCGCTGCTGCGGCGTCCGCCGCCCGCCGGGACGGCGCTGGCGGCCGACGTGGCGACGGCGCTGGCGGGGCGTGCCGAGGATGAGGCCATCCGGGTGCGCTTCCACGCGGCCCTGGCGGCCCCGCTGCTCGACTCGGCCGCGAGCACACAGTTGCGGGCGGCGCTGGCGCGCCGGGATCGCGCGGATGCCTGGGTCGGCGCGGCGCTCCTGCGCCATGCTGATCGGGAACTCTTGGTCGCGCTGCGTCCGGAGCTCACGTCGTTTCCATCGGATTGGGTCGCCGGACTGATCGAGACGCTCGCGACCGATTCCTCGCCGCGCACGCTGGCCCTGCTGCGGGAGACGCTGACGGCGGAGCGTCCGCCGGTCGCCTGGATCAAGGCCTTTGGCGAGGGACGCCGCCGCGCGGGTGCGCCGGAGGAGGCGCTGGAGCGTGACGCCGCCCTCGCGCCGCTCTTTGCGCGGGCCGAGGCCGCGTTGTGGCGCTCCGATTCCGCCGAGGCGGATCGCCTCGATGCCGTCGCGTTGCTGTCTCTGGTGCGCTGGGAACGTGCGGGACGCTCGATCGTGCTTTGCTTGGACAAGTCGATC
>CAZEJZ010000060.1:0-10847 GCA_964512415.1 uncultured Opitutaceae bacterium | reverse complement strand
AAGGTCATCGCCTCCGCCGCCGACCTCGCCGCGGTCAACGCCGCCGTGCGCCCCAACGACTGGAACGACTACCGCATCCTCGCCGAGGGTCCGCGCATCCGCACCTGGATCAACGGCGTTCCCGCGATCGACTTCACCGAGACCGATCCCAGCATCCCGCTCGACGGCCTGATCGGCATCCAGATCCACAGCGGCGGCGTCGCCGCCGTCGAGGTCCGCGAGGTCATTCTCACCGAACTCGAGTCCAGCACGTCGCGCGCGAGCAAGTAGCCCGGCCGCCAGGCCACGGCACACCGCAGGCTCACCCTCACCACGAACCGGCGGACGCGGGCGCGAGGTGCGCCTTCCCTTCGCGCACACCCGTCAGCTCGGCTAACCCCTCGGCGGGAGCTCCGCCGCTTCCGCAGCCCCTGCATTCGCAAGTCTCTGCAGGGTGACGCGTTGGCTGCGCGTTGAAAATTCACCTCATTGCAGCGCACTTCTCTGCCACACCACGACACGACGTTGACACTATCCGAGCAGACCAAACGCTCTCACGAACTACCCTGCGCTCACGTTCACCCGACGTCTCACGCCGTCGGACCGGGCGAGCTTTTCTCCGTTCCGTCCGTCAACCCAGCAAGCACCTCATGCCCTCCCGACCGTTCCCTTTCCTTTCAGGATCCAGGCACGCGCTCGTGCTCGGCTTCCTTGGCCTGATCACGACCGCCGCGCACGGACAGACCGTCCCCGCGCCGGCGCCCGCCGCACCGGACTTGGCCCGCAACTCGGTGCCGGTCGTCAGCACCGGCGCCAACGCCACTTCCTCCCCCGAGGAGGACATCGTCGAGCTCACCCCCTTTGTCGTCGCGGCCGATGCGGACCGTGGCTACCAGTCGACCTCCACCCTGGCCGGCACCCGTCTCCGCACGGAGTTGCGCGACGTCGGTGCCGCCATCTCCGTCGTGAACGCGCAGTTCATGGCGGACACCGCCTCGACGAACGCCAAGGATATCCTCGTCTACACCACCGGCACCGAAGCGGCTGGCATGGGCGGCAACATCTCCGGCGTCTCCACGGGCAACGGCTTCTCGAATCCGGAAGAGGGCCTGCTGAGCCCGAATCAGCAGACCCGCGTGCGCGGCCTGAGTGGCGCCGACCTGACGCGCGACTTCTTCGCGACGGATATCGGCATGGACTCGTACAACACCGAGCGCGTGGACATTTCGCGCGGTGCCAACGCGATCCTCTTCGGCCTCGGCAGCCCGGCCGGCATCATCAACAACCAGCTGAAGATGGCGAACCTCCGCAAGAACGGCGTGACGTTCAGCCAGAACGTCAGTCGCTACGGTTCCCACCGCGAGATCGTGGACGTCAACCAGATGATCCTCAAGAACCAGCTCGCCGTCCGGGTCATCGGCCTGAATGACGAGGAGGAATTCCGGCAGAAGCCGGCCTTCGAGAATGACCGCCGCCTCTACGCGGCGATGCGTTGGGAGCCGAAGCTGTTCCGCAACGGTCTGACGCAGCTCCAGGTGAGCTACGAGGACGGCTCGATCCGCGCCAACCGTCCGCGCGTCACCCCGCCCGCCGACGGACTGTCGGTCTGGTACAACGTGCTGAACAAGGTCCGGCTCGATCCCACGGATCCGAGCTCCGTGACCAACAACCCGTTCCTCGCCGCGCACCTCGGCTCCGCCGGCCGCTGGTTCGGCCAGGTCGGCGCGGTCTTCACAGACCCCGCCTCGAACGCCCAAGGCGGCAACGGCGTTCCGCCGTACATGATGAGCCGCGGCGGTACGCCCTTCACGCAGTGGTTCGGGGTGGGCAACTACACCTCGCTCGGCAACAACCCCGCTTTCTTCCTCAACCAGCAGTTTGCCCCCGCCGGCCAGGCCTACGCCGGCCTGTGGCGCTACCAGGAAATCCGCGACCCCTCGGTCTTCAACTTCTACGACACCCTCCTCGACGGCCCGAACAAGAGCGAAGGCTCGGACTTCAACGCCCTCAACGCCGTGCTGCGCCAGACGTTCCTCAACGATGCGATCGGCTTCGAGGTGGCCTACGACAAACAGGACCACGCCCGCCGTAACCGCAGCCTCATCGGCTTCGACGCCGCGACGATCCACGTCGACATGCAGACCAAGCTGGTCGACGGAAAACCCAACCCGAACTTCGGCCGGCCCTACTTCGCATCGGACTCGATCGGCAACTACTCGATCGACACCGACCGCGAAGCCTTCCGCGCCACCGCCTACGCGACGCTCGACTTCACCCGCCGCAACGGTCTCGCCCGCTTCCTCGGAAGGCACGTCTTCACCGGTGTCTACAGCGACCAAGAGAGCACCCGCCTGTCGCGCACGCACCAGGGCTACGTCTACTCGCTCGACCAAAACGTCTACGCCGACAACCCAAGCGCCCAGTCCTATCCCGGCTACGCCGCCATCCACTACCTCGGACCCTCCATCGCGAACCTCTCCTCCCCCGCCGGCGCCAATGTCCAGGGCCTGACAGCACTACACTCCCCGGCCCCGACCGGCACCGCCCTGCTCTTCGACAATCGCACCGATGTCTGGACCTACGCCCCCGTCTCGGTCCTCGATGCGGACAGCAATCTCGACAAGCTCTACACCACCGCATCCCGCGCGCTCAACCAGACCAAGAGCCAGTCCCTCATCTGGCAAAGCTTCCTGCTCAACCGCAAACTGGTCGGGCTCGTCGGCTGGCGCCGCGACGAATTCTCGCTCTTCGACGCCGGCGTGCCCAAGCGCGTCCCGGTCACCGATCAGGTCAATCCGTTCGACCCGACCTGGACCTACCCGAGCACGCCGACCATCGATGCCAAGGACGAGACGGTCAGTTGGAGCATCGTCGGCCACGCCCCCGACTTCATCAAGCGCCGCCTCCCCCGCGGCACCGATGTCAGCCTGTCGTACAACCGCTCGGAGAACTTCCGCCCGTCGTCGACCGTGGCCGACGTCTACGGTCGTCCCTTCGCCCCGCCGTCCGGCTCGACCGAGGACGCCGGCCTCACGCTCTCGCTCGCGGACAACAAGTTCGTCCTGCGCGTCATCCGCTACGAGACGACGCAGACCAACGACGCGAGCACGTTCTACAACACGTTCTGGCCCGGCAACGACATCGTCCGCGCCATGAACGGCCTCCGTGGCTCCCAGACCTCCGAGGTACTGATCAATCGCTGGTTCGGGTTCACCCCCGGCGACCCGCGCTACCTGCCGCTGCGCGCGAGCCTGACCAACCCGGCGCAGGCCAACGTGGCCAATCCGACGCTGACCAGCGCGGAGAGCGCGGCCCGCAACGCTTGGTTCGCCGCCCGCACGCGCGACGAGTGGCTCAAGCGCGTCGACCCGCTCCTCGTCTCCAGCTGGAACCTCACCCAGAACAGCAGCGGCAGCTGGAGCGCCACCCGCCCGCCCAATGTCGGCAACATCGCCGACACGCTCTCACGCGGCTGGGAATTCGAGGCGACCTACAATCCGTTGCCGCACTGGCGCATGACCTTCAACGCCGCCCGCCAGGAGGCCTTCCGCGCCAACTACGGAAAGGACTTCGAGGAATTCGTCACCCGCAACCTGCCGCTGTGGACGGACGGCGACGGGGTGATCGCATCGAGCATCCGCGCGCAGAACGGCCTCGAGGACATCCCGTACTTCAACAGCGTCACCGGCTCACGCTTCGGCGTGCTCGCGATCAACAACATGTACATCCCGTACCTGAACGCGCTCGCCGCCAACAACGCGTCGGTGCAGGAGCTCCGCAAGTGGCGCTTCAACGCAGTCACGAACTACGACTTCCAGCACCCGCGCCTCAAGGGCTTCAGCCTCGGCGGCGCCGCCCGCTGGCAGGACCGCGTGGCCGTGGGCTACGGGGTGAAGAAGAACGAGCTCGGGATCTGGGTCTCGGACGTGAACCAGCCGTTCTTCGGCAGCGACGAACTCGATGTCGATGTCTGGCTCCGCTACACGAGGAAGTTCCGCCGCGACAAGGTCCGCTGGACCGTCCAACTCAACGTCCGTGACCTGTTCGGGAGCGACGACTTGATCGCCGTGACCGCGCAGCCGAACGGCACGATTGCCTCCGCGCGCATCCCGCAGCCGTCGCTCTGGTCGTTGACGAACACGTTCGCCTTCTAGCCGGACCGTGACCGCCCCGGCTCCCGGCCCAAGTGGCCAAGCCGGGGAGGAGCGGGTCGCGGCGCCGCCGGTTCCCCGGTCTCCGGCCCGACGCGCCGGCAACCGTCTCACCGCCGTTCCCCATCGGGCAGGCCTCCGTCGAGAGGACGTGGAACGCCTAGGGACCGTCCGGGAGCGAGAAGGCGACGAAGGCGTCCCCGCTCGGGGTGCCGCTCTTCCCGCCGCCGCAGGTGATCACCACGAAGGGTCTGCCGCCGACGGAGTAGACCGCCGGGGTGGCATAACCGGCCGCGGGCAGGCGCGCACGCCAGAGTTCACGACCGGTCCGACGATCGAAGGCACGGATGTGCTCATCCCGGCTCGCCGCGATGAACACGAGACCGCCGGCCGTGACGACCGGTCCGCCGTAGTTCTCGGTGCCGGTGGGCGGAAGGCCCTGCGCGATCAGTTCGGGATACTCGCCCAGCGGCACGCGCCAGAGGTACTCTCCGGTATTGAGGTCAATGGCGTTGAGCGTACCCCACGGGGGCTTCACCGCCGGATAGCCATCCGGGTCGAGGAACCGGTTGTAGCCGGTGTGCGTGTACGGCGGGCCGCCCGCCGGGCGCTCCCCCGGCGCCGCGCTGGGCAACGTCATGGGAACGAGCGTGCCGTCCTTCTCGGCCTCGCCACGGAGGAAGTCCACCACCGCGCCGCGCTCCTTCGCCGAGAGGAAGCCCCACGCGGGCATGACTCCGCGACCCCGCAGAATCACGTCCATCATCTGGTCGCGGGAAAGCCGCGATCCCACGTCCACGAGCGAGGGAATGTTCGCCGCCGCGTTCCCGCGGAGGTCGGCGCCATGGCAGCCCGTGCAGTTCTGCAGGTAGACGTGCCGCCCGAGGCTGCCGCCACCCTCCCGCATGTCGATCATCGTCAGGATCCACGGCATCTCGTTCGAATTCACATAGAGGATGCCCTCCGGATCCGCCGCCGCCCCGCCCCACTCCGCCGCGCCGTCGAAGCCGGGAAAGATCACCGTACCCTCCTTGCTCGGCGGCACCCAGGGCGCATGCGGACGCAGGCGGATGAAGCGCTCCAGCACGGCACGGTATGCCTCCGGCGTGCGCCGCGTGATCTCGTCCGCCGAGAACAGCTGCCGGGCGAAGGGCTCCGGCTTCAGCGGCCGCGGCTGCGTGGGCGACGTCACTTCCCCCACTAGGTCGGAACTCGGCGCGATGTCCTCGACGATCGGAAAAAGCGGCTCGCCCGTCTCCCGGTGAAACACAAAGACGTGCCCCGACTTCGTCGGCTGCGCCACCGCCGGGATTTCCCGGCCGTCGCGACGCACGGTCATCAGGGTCGGCGGCGCCGGCAGGTCCCGATCCCACAGGTCATGCCGCACGAACTGGTAATGCCAGATCCGCCGGCCCGTGGCCGCATCCAGCGCGAGAAGGCAGTTCGCGTACAGGTTGTTTCCCACGCGATCCCCTCCCCAGAAGTCGAACGAGGCCGACCCCGTCGGGCAGAAGACCATCCCACGCTCCTGATCCACCGTCATGCCCGCCCACACGTTCGCCCCGCCCGCCCGCTGCCACGCGTCCGGCGGCCACGTCTCGTACCCGGGTTCACCGGGCTGCGGAATGGTGCGGAAGGTCCAGACCAAGCGGCCCGAACGCACGTCGTACGCACGAATCGGCCCGGGAGCCGCCGGCGCCGGACCCTCACCCACCCGCATGCCCATGATGATCAGGTCGCGGAAGACGACGCCAGGGGTGTTGACGAAGAGGTTCAACCCCCGCCCATCCCGCCCGAGGTTCTCCGACAGGTCGATCCGCCCTCCGTCACCAAAGTCCTTCACCAACTGCCCGGTCGCCGCGTCCAGCGCATGCAGAAAACGCCCGGCCCCAAAATAGACTCGCCGCTGCCTCCCATCCGTCCACGTCGCCAAGCCGCGGCTCAATCCCGCCGTCTGCCCCGACTCGAATCGCCAGCGCAGCTGCCCCGTCGCGGCATCCAGCGCCGCCACCGCAAGGGCCGGCGTGGTGACGTAGATCACGCCGTCCACCATCAGCGGATTGCACTGATTCTGGGTCTTGTTGCCGCGCAGGTCGCCCGAGCGCCACGTCCACACGGGCTGCAACCGGGCCACGTTCTCGGGCGTCAGCTCGCGCAGGGCCGAATAATGGGTCGCACCGGAATCACCGAGGTACGCCGGCCACTCGGCCGCCGTCAGCGCCCGCACCACCACGCCGGCAACCAGCAACATCCGTGAACCACGCGCGAGAGTTTCAAACAGTCGGCGGGCGCGACAGGGAAGCGTCATGATGGCCATTACCCCTTCACCGTCACACCGATCCCGTCAACCCCTTGTTCCGAGGTCACCGTCCCTTGCGTGGCCGGCGCCGCATGGTCTCGCCATGCGGTCGAGCGTCCGTACGCTCCGGCTGGTCGCCGCTCCCATGCCTTCGATCTTCTCCCGCCGACGTTTTCTCCAGTACAGCGGTGCCGTCACCGCCCTCGCCGCAGCGGGTGCCGCAGGACGGTCCCGGCTCGCGGCCGCTCCCGCCCTTCTTTCCGCCGCTCCCGTCCTCGGCCACGGCGAATTCCGCTACCGGCAGGTGCCGGGCTGGGGCGTGCTCGATGCCCTCACCCCCGTCAACAACTGCCACGGGCTCGCGATCGATCGCAAGGGACACGTCATCCTCCTCACCGACGAGGTGAAAAACAATGTGATCGTCTACGATCGCCGGGGGCGTCTGGTGCACAAGTGGGGAACGGACTATCCGGGGGCCCACGGGCTCTCGCTCGTCCGCGAGGGGGAGCACGAGGTGTTGTTCCTCACGGATCTGCGCACGCACCGGGTCGTGAAGACCACGCTGGAGGGGACCATCCTCGCGGAATGGCGCTGGCCGGGAGACACCGGTCTCTACGAGAAGGAGGATCAATATCGTCCGTCGTGGACGCTGCACCGCGCCAACGGCGAGTTCTTCGTCCTCGATGGCTACGGCCGCGACTACATCCTGCACTACGACGCCACCGGCCGCCGACTCGGCGTATTCGGCGGCGCCGCGGGCGGCATCACGCACTGGGGTCCCCACGGGGGCATGGTCGATACGGACGCGGCGGGGGCGGAGAGCCTGCTCATCGCCATGAGCGACCAGCAGTACTTGCTGCGTCTCGATCTGGCCGGGCGTCCGCTCGGCCGCACCGCGCTGCCCGGGGGAAATCCGCGCCAGATCCGTCGCTTCGGATCCCACACCGTCGTGGCGCACCTGGCGGACAACTGGCCGCGCGATCGCCAGAGCCGCGGCTTCGTCTCGATCCTCGACGCGACACTCCGCGTCGTCGCCAACGTCGGCGGCACCGCACCCGAGTACGACGATTCCGGACAGCTGCGGCCGATGCGGCAGCTGGGTGAGGTGTTCCTGCACCCTCACGACGCCATCGTCGACGCGGAGGGCAGTCTCTACGTGGCGCAGTTCGACTCCGGACGCACGTATCCCCTGAAGTTCGAGCGGGTCTGAGCGCCGCCCCGCGCGATCCGGAGGTACGAGAATCCTGCGCCATCGATCGTGAGCACGCAACCGACTCGCTCCGCCCCGCTGCGCGCGGTGCACTGCGGCGATGCACTGCCGTGGTTGCGGGCGGGCGGGGCACGGGTGGGCGCGGCATTCGTCACGTCGCTCCCGGACATTTCCGAGCTGCGACTGCCGGAGACCGGCTGGCGGGCGTGGTTCACGGACGCGGTGCGGGCGGTCGTCGAAGCCACCCCGCCGACGAGCGTCGCGATGTTCTTCCAGTCGGATGTCCGTCACGAAGGGCGATGGATCGACAAGGGCGCGCTGGTCGTGGGCGCTGGCGCCGCGGCCGGCGCCCACGTGGTCTTCCATCGCATCGTCTGCCGCTTCGAACCCGGGCGCGCCGTCCGAGGACGACCGACCTACACGCACCTGATCGCGTTATCCCGGATGCTCCCATCCCGCGCGGGGGATGGCCTGCCGGATGTCATCACCGATGCCGGTCGTGCCGTCTGGCCGCGCGCCATGGGCGTGAAGGCCGCCGCACACGCCGTCCGTTTCGCGCGGGACGAGGCGGCCGCGCGCACGATCATCGATCCGTTCTGCGGCGCCGGGACCGTGCTCGCGGTGGCCAACGCGCTGGGACTCGACGCCGAGGGAGTCGACCTGTCGGCGCGGTGCTGCTCCCGAGCCCGGACCTTGTCGCTGGAGCGCAGCGAAATCGAGCCGACCGCTCCGCTCAGAGCTCCAACGAGAGACGAAGACTAGAGCCGTCAAACTGCAGCGCTCCGGAGCTGATGTCTCCGTCGTCGAAAAGCTCGTCAACCTTCACGTAGACCGCCCGACTGCTCAGGCCGCCTGACAGCACAATCGCCGCCGTGCCGGCCGCCGGATCGGACTCCCACTGCCAATTTCCCCCCACCGGAGACTCCTCCGTCCAGTTCGCCGGCAGCGCGGTGCGCAGCCCGTCGGGAATTTCCCCGGCGCCGGCGGACGGCGGCCAGCTCGCCGTCTCGAGCGCATAGGTGGTGAAGACCGTCCGGAACGCCCGCAGGTCCCCGGCGATCCGCGCCGCCTGCGACCGTTCGCGCAGCACCCGGAACGCCGGAATCGCCATCGCGGCCAGGAAGCCGATAATGGTGACGGCAACCATGATCTCGATCACCGTAAAGCCTGCGACGCGACGGATGCCGTGATGCACGAGAAGAACGGGTGCTTTCCCTGAGCTAGGATGACAAGAGTGGATGAAATACCCCAGGCCGCTTTTACAGCATCGTGACACCGAGGGCATCGGCGGCGTGAACACTCGGTAGACCGCTTACGGGTTCTGGCGGAAGACGAAGACGCCCTTCTTGTTGACGATCGCGAGGTCAGGCCGGCCATCGCCGTTGAGGTCGCCGACGGGGAACTGGCAGCCCACTCCGGAATCATCGTCCACGCGCACCGGTGTGAACGTCACCCCAGACACGCCTCTCCCGAGGCGGAAGACGTAGAGCACCGCCGGGGCGTTTGGCTCGGGATCGCCCTTGTCGCCGTGCGCCCAGTGCCGCTTGCCCGTGATGAGATCCTTGAGTCCGTCGCCATCCATGTCCTCCAACATCACCGCGTGAGGCTGGGAAAACTGCACGCCGGCGATCTGCTCTGTCGCCGTGCGGCTGGTGATCGGATGCTCGATCCACGCGGTGCGGCCGTCGGCCTCGCGCCGCTGCTCAAACCAACTCACGCCGTAGCCGTGGGCCGCAATGCTCGTGAGCACGTCCGCGAGGCCGTCACCGTTGACATCATAGGTGTACATCTGCGCCCCCCCGGGACCAAACGACTGGGCGTGAAAGCGCCACACCGGATCGCCGGCCAGACTCGCCGGCTGCTCCCACCAGCCATTCGCCTCGAGGATGTCCGCGCGGCCGTCACCGTTCACGTCGCCGAGACCAATCCCATGCGTGTACCGCTGCCACTTCCCCGGCGGAGTGACCGGATGAAAACTCCAGGGCGCCTTCGGGTCGCGGGGATCCCGCTTCATGTAGCCGAGGCGGGCGAGACTGCCGGCCACCAACTCCGCCTTGCCGTCACCGTCCACATCGCCAAAGACCGGTGACTCCGTATCCACGTTGAAATACGCCAGATGCTGCGGCCAGTCGCCCGAAACGCCGGCGCCGGGATTCTCGTACCAGAACGCCTCCTTGCCCGGCCAGCCGATCACGAGGATGTCCGGCCGACCATCGCCGTTGAAGTCGTCGTGGTAGGTGAGGAAATTGTTCGAGTAGCTCAGGCGATCGAACGCGTGCGGAGACCGGTAGACCATGCTGGTCTTGAACTCCGGCCCGAGGAAGATGCGCGGCCCCGCCACGAGGTCGGCCCGACCGTCGCCGTTGAAGTCCGCGATCGTGCCCCCCTCGGCATAGAAGAAGCCATCCAGCTTCTGCTTGGAGAAGCCAAGCGCCGCCGGCGCAGCGGAGGCGAGGGTGGCAAGGGCGGATACGCCGATCAGGACAGCCAGAGGGGTCATCGGGTGGTAGCGCATGGGAGTCGTCGTCCGTGTGACAGCCGACCCCGCGACCAAAACATCCGGCGCGGACTCAGGCAACGCCGGAATCCCCGCGCCGCGGCCACGCTCCCACGAAGGGAGCCGCCATGCCCACCAGCACCAACGCCGCTCCCACCCACTCACCGGACTTGAGGTGCTCGCCGAAGAACGCCGCCGCCCCGATCGCGACCATCACCGGCACGAGCGTCTGGATCAGCGATCCTCCCGCCACCGAGAGACGCGCGAAGCCATACGTCATGAAGAGCTGGCCACCCGCCGAGAGGAGTGCCGCGACGATCATGAGCACCCAGTCCATCGCGCCCGGGTGCGCCGGGTGCAGCAGCAACGGGGGCAGGCACAACACCAATCCGTAGGCACACTGCGCCGAGAAGATGGTCGCCGTGTGCACCCCGGCCGCATGCAACTGCCGGATCGTGATCACCGCCCACGCCGCCGCGAACGCCGTCACCACCGCGATGAGGTCCCACAGCCCGGCGTCCGCGCCACGGCCAAACGCATTGGTCAACAGCGCGAGGCCCCCCACGGAAATGACCGCCCCCAGCACAAGGGGCCGGCGCAGGGGCTCCCGCAGCCAGACCGCCGCCAGCAGGGGGCCGAAGACCACGTAGGTGTTGTTGATGAAGGTCGCCCGGCCAGCGCCGAGCAGCGGCAGGGTCGCGTAGAATCCAC
>CAZEJZ010000059.1:0-10859 GCA_964512415.1 uncultured Opitutaceae bacterium | reverse complement strand
GATGATCACCGCGCCGAGCCCGGGCGTGGCGAGCAGTTCCTCCGCCGCGCCGTGGATCGGCACATTGCCGAAAGCGGCGCGTAGCTTGTCCGCTTTGGCCGTGTCGCGGGTCTGCATTCCGGCCAGGCGGGCGCGGGGATGGGCGGCGATGGCCGGGAGGTGGGCCTCGGCCGCCCACCATCCGGCCCCGATCACGCCGACGTCGAGGGGTTGGTCATTCGGGTTCACGGGATTTGCAGGAGTTTGGAAATGTCGCCGTGGAAGAGGTAGTCGCGTGAGGCGACCACGGCGAGGAGACGGCAGGGGCGCCCGGGCAGGGCCTGCACGGCGTGCGGGACGGACGCGTCATAATAGGCCGAGTCGCCCAGCTCGAGGGTGATGAGTTCCTTGCCGAAATAAAACCGGCAGGAGCCCTCGAGGACGAGGTTGAATTCCTCGCCGGGATGGGAGCGCAGGGCGGGTTTGGCCCGGCGGGGCAGGACCTCGACGATGAGCGGCTCCATCAGCTTGCCGCGTTTGTCCGCGGCGGGCAGTTCCATGGCGATGCCAGGCCATCCGCGGAAGCGCTGTTTCTTGCCGCCGCGCCGCCGCGTGACGACGATAAGGCGGGGTCCGGCCTGCTCATCGAAAAAGACGGACGGTGCGACCTGCAGGGCCGAGGCGACTTTGGCCAGGTTCTGCAGGGTGAGCGAGGCGCTGTTGTTTTCCACCCGCGAGAGATAGGCGGGGGAGAGGCCGGAGGCGCGGGCCAAGACGGCGAGGGTCAAGCCCTGCTGCTCCCGCAGGGCTCGCAGGGTGGCGGCCACGCGTTCCTCGACGGCGTGGGATTTGGCTCGGGGGCTCACGGGAGAAAGACGGTTCATGCGGGGCGGCATCTTCGACCTCGTATGCATCTCATGCAAGAAATTTCATGAAAAACATTGCGGCCCGCGCCGGCCCCCGCTACAAGACTGTTTTCCCCGATGAGCGTGACCACCGCCCTGCGCACCGTCCTTCTCCCCAATGTCGAGCTCAACATGGAGAGCGTGACGGTGACCGATGTTTTCGTGAAACCGGGCGACCGGGTGGAGATCGGCCGGGCCCTCGCCGCGGTCGAGACACAGAAAGCCAATATCGAGGTCAACGCGGAGGAGGAGGGCTACGTCCACGAGGTTTTCATCGCGGTGGGGCAGGAGATCGGGGAAAAAGCCCCGGTATGTTCCCTCGGCGACACGCCGCCGGGCGCCGCGCCGGCGGCTCCGCCCGCGGCGCCGGAGCCGGACGTCCCGCCGGCGGAAGGAATCACGGCCCCGCCACCGGCCGGGGTTTCCGTGGACGGCAAAGTGCGCGCCTCCCCCTTGGCCCGCAAAATGGCCCGCGACCGCGGCCTGCGACTGGACGAAGTGCCGCCGACCGGTCCCAACGGACGGATCATGCGGCGCGATGTCGAGGCTTTTGCCGGTCGGACCGCATCCGGCGCCGCGGCGGCAGCGGCAGCGGAGACCGGGGGATGGCGGGCTTTCGACGGCGCGCGGGCCGGTCTTGTCGCGCAGATGGAGGCGGCAGCCCGGACCGTCCCCGTTTTTTCGCTGACCCGCCAGATGGATGTCACGCCGTTGCTGCGCAAAGAGGAAGGGATCACCATGACCCACCGGCTGGTCGTCTGCCTCGGCGCGGCCCTCGCGGAGCACCGCGCGCTACTCAGCACGATCGAAGGCGGACGGTTCCGGCTCGAAGAGGTGTCGGTGGCCGTGGCCATGGACAGCAAGTCGGGTCTGGTCGCGCCGGCGGTGCGCGGCGCGCACCTGGCGCGGGCGGGACTGGTCGCCGCAGAGGTTCGCGCCTTAAAAGCGCGGGCCGACGAGGGGCGGCTCAAGCGCGCGGATTTCGAACGCGCCCCGTTCGCACTCTCCAATCTCGGGATGGCCGGCATCGATCAATTCCAGCCCTCGGTGTTTGCCGGACAGTGCGCCGTGCTCGGCGTCGGGCGTGCCACCGAGGGCGCGGCGGGCCGGCGCGTGGCCTGGTTCACCCTGGCTTGCGATCACCGCGCGGTGGACGGCGCGGCGGCGGCGCGCTTTTTGCAGGACTTGCAGGAACGCATTCTGGCCTCATGAGGTTGTTCGAACACCAGGCGAGGACCCTGCTCGGCGGATTCGGCTTGCCGTTCAACCGCTGCCTGACCGCTTCCACCCCCGCCGAAGCGGCTGCGGCGGCGGAAAGTTTCGGCGGTCCGGTCGTGCTCAAAGCGCAGGTGCCCTTCGGCGGCCGCGGCAAAGCCAACGCCGTGCGCATGGCGTCCACCCCGGACGAAGCGTCCCGCGAAGCCGCGGATCTTCTGGCCATGACGCTGAAAAACTTCCCTGTGGCGCGGGTCTCGGTCGAGCCGAAGATCGCGATCGTCCGCGAAGTCTACCTCGGCTGCACGTGGGATCTGCGCGCACGCTGTCCGGTCGCGCTCTTCAATGCCGCCGGCGGTGTCGAGGTGGAATCGGCGGCGTCCCGCGCCGTCCGCCGCCATTTCGATCCGCGCCGTCCGCCCGGACTTTTCGAGGGCCGCGAAATGGCGGCGGAAGGCGGTCTGCGTGGCAAGGATCTCGTCGCGGTCGGTGCGGCGCTGTCCGCTTTGGGCCGCGCGTTCCTCGAGCTTGACGCCCTGACCCTGGAAATCAACCCGCTCGTGCTCGACTGCGGGGGTGCGTGGCTCGGGGTGGACGCGCACGCCGAGATCGACGATGACGCCGAGGCAAGGCAGCGCAAGCGCCTGGAGCCGCTAGGTGAGATCCCACGCACATCGGGGGCGCGGACTCCCACGGCCCTCGAATTGGAGGCTGCGCGTATCGATTCGGCCGACCACCGCGGCGTGGCCGGACGGGTGGTCGAGTTCGATGGCACGATGGCGCTGTTGATCGGCGGCGGTGGGGCGAGCCTGACTGTTTTCGATTCGATCCTGCGCCACGGCGGGCGTCCTGCGAACTATTGCGAAATCGGGGGCAATCCGACGGAGGAAAAAGTGGCCGCCCTCACGAAGCTGCTCCTCTCGAAGCACGGCGTCGAGCGGTTGTCTGCCATCATGAATGTCGTCAACAACACGCGGGCGGATGTGATGGCGCACGGGGTGATCCGCGGAATTCGCGAGGCGGGCAAGACGCCTGCGGGAGTTTTGTCGGTCTTCCGGATTCCGGGTTCCTGGGAGGACGAAGCCACCGCGTTTCTTGCGGAGCACGGTATTTGCGCGCTCGGGAGGGATGTTTCGCTCGACGAGGCCGCCGCCCGGGCGGTCGCTCACTCAAAATCACACCAGCCATGCTAATCACACAGGAAGACAAAATTCTCGTGCAGGGGATCACCGGACGTGAGGCCAGCGAGATGGTCGGCGAAGCGCTCGCCTACGGCAGCCGCATCGTCGCAGGGGTGACGCCCGGCAAGGGCGGGCAGGAAGTGCACGGCGTGCCGGTCTATGACACGGTTCGCGAGGCTGCCGCGGAGCACGCCCCGAATGTGTCGGTCATTTCTGTGCCGGCCCCCGGCGTCCTCGACGCCGCGCGCGAGGCCTTCGCCCACGGCGTCCGGCTGTGCCTCATCATGAGCGAGCGCGTGCCGCGGCTCGACACGGCGCGCCTGCTCGCCGAGGCGCGCGAAACCGGATGCACGGTGATCGGCCCCAACACGCTCGGGCTCATCCGTCCCGGGGTGGCCAAGCTCGGGACGATCGGCGGCCGCGTGGACAACGTCCGCAAATCGTTCCTGCCCGGCAACGTGGCCATCCTTTCGCGCAGCGGGGGAATGACAACCGAGATCGCCAGTTTCCTGACCAGCCGCGGCATCGGCCAGAGCATCGCGATCGGCGTCGGCGGCGATCCGGTCATCGGGAGCAATTTCACCGACCTGGTGCGCTTGCTCGAGGACGACGGTTCGACGCGTTCGGTCGTTCTCTACGGCGAACCGGGCGGGACCGCGGAAGAAGAACTGGCCGACCACCTGTTGTCCCGCCCCTCGCGCCTGCGCATCAACGCCTTCCTCGCCGGCCGCTTTGTCGACGACATGGAAGGCGTGCGTTTCGGACATGCCGCGGTCATGGTGGAGGGCGGCCGCGGGTCCGTCGGCTCCAAAGCCGCGAGGCTGCGGGAGGCCGGCGTCTTCGTGGCCGCGGGCTTCGAGGAAATTCTGGAGGGTCTGGCATGAGCGAATTCTGGAAAACAGCCATCTCGCGGGTGGCCCCGGACGAAATCCTCGTCCGGGGATACCGCATCGAGGAACTGACCCGCCAACGGTCGTTCGGCGACATCGTTTTCCTTCTCCTCACCGGCGAGTTGCCCGCGGGCAACGAGGGCCGGATGGTCGAGGCGGTGCTGGTCAGTTGCTGCGAGCACAGCCTCGCTTCGCCCAGCGTCGACGCGGTGCGTTTCGTCGCATCGGCCGGCGTTCCCCTGCAGGCCGCGGTGGCCGCGGGGGTCACGGCGATCGGCGACACGCACGGCGGGGCGATCGAACCTTGCGCGCGCCTCCTGTCCGGGGCGGCGGCCGCCGGAACGACCGGCGCCGCCCTGCTCCGCGCCCTGCGTGCGGAGAAGAAACGCATGCCGGGATTCGGGCACCGCGTGCACACGGCCGACCCTCGCACGGCCGTCCTTTTCGAAATCGCCGGGCAACTCGGCGTGGCCGGGCGCCACGGCGCGCTGGCCCGGGAAATCGAGGAGGCCTCGACGGAAGTTTTCGGCCGCCGCATCAACATGAACGTTGACGGCGCCATCGCAGCCATCCTTTGCGATCTCGGCATCGACCCGGCGCTGGGCAAGGCGTTTTTTATCATCGGCCGCGCTCCGGGCTATATCGCCCATGCCCACGAGCAGACGAGCAAAGAACGCCCGTTCAAAGCGGCCGAACCCGGGGACATCACCTACACCGGACCGGACGAGAGGCCGGTTCCGGCCCCGCAACCACTATGAGCACGAAACGAATGAGCATGGCCGAGGCCATCAACGAGGCGCTGAGGCACGAGATGCGCCGCAATCCGGACATCGTCCTCCTCGGCCAGGACATCGGACCCTACGGCGGCACCTTCGGTGTCTACAAGGGTCTGCACACCGAGTTCGGCGACGGGCGGGTGACCGACGGACCGGTGGCCGAGGCGGCCACCACGGGCAGCGGCATCGGCCGGGCCATGGCCGGTATGCCGACGGTCGTGGAGATCGAGTTCATCGACTTCATCACCCTGGCCAGCGATGCCATCGTCAACCAGGCGGCCAAGATGCGGTTTTCTTTCGGCGGACAGGTTTCCGTCCCGCTCGTCGTGCGCGCCCCGATCGTCAACAAGCTGGGCCTCGGCGCCCAGCATTCGCAAAGCCTCGAGGCATGGTTCATGCACGTGCCCGGATTGCGGGTGGTCGCGCCTTC
The DNA here is from genome assembly GCA_964512415.1 of uncultured Opitutaceae bacterium. Classification (GTDB taxonomy): domain Bacteria; phylum Verrucomicrobiota; class Verrucomicrobiia; order Opitutales; family Opitutaceae; genus UBA6669. Next base: position 5,483 of record CAZEJZ010000059.1, on the reverse strand, counting down.
GAATCCGGCCGATGCCAAAGGTCTCATGCTCGCCGCGCTGCGCGACGGCAACCCGGTCCTTTTCGTCGAGCACGTGCGCCTTTATCCGGTCAAAGGGGAGGTGCCGGTGGAGGATGTTCCCATCCCGATCGGGCGGCTCCGCGTGGCGCGCGAGGGCAGGGATGTCACCATCGCCACTTACAGCGGCATGGTCCGCCCCTGCCTCGAGGCGGCCGAGGAAGCGGCGAAGGAAGGGATCGAGTGCGAGGTGCTCGATCTGCGCACGCTCAATCCGCTCGATCGCGAAGGTCTGGTCGCCTCGGTGGCCAAGACCGGACGCCTCATCGTCGCCCACGAGGCCTGCAAGACGGCCGGCCCCGGCGCGGAAATCGCGCAGTCCGCGCTCGAAGGCGCGTTCGATTACCTCGAGGCCCCGATCATCCGTGTGGCCGGCGCCGACCAGCCAATCCCAGTTGGTAGTCTGCAGGATTACGTCTTTCCCGACAAAAACCGCGTGCTGGCGGCCATCCGCGAGGTCATGGCCTGAGCCCCCATCCCATGAAAAACACCCCTTCCCAAAACAAGTTGTCCGGCTGGTATCGCACCATGTGCGCCATCCGGTTCTTCGAGGAGCATGTCATAGCCAGCTACCGCGAGGGCCTTTTCACCGGCAGCACCCACCCCTGCATCTGCCAGGAGGCCATCGCGGTGGGTTGCGCCGCGGCCCTCGAACCGGGCGATCCGGTCTTCGCCACCTATCGCGGACACGGCCACGCCATCGCCAAGGGTCTCGAATTGCCTCCGCTCATGGCCGAAATCCTCTGCCGCGAGACGGGTTGCAGCAAGGGGCGGGGCGGTTCGATGCACCTGTGCGACGTGGGGCGCGAATTCTGGGGCACCAACGCCATCCTCGCGGCGCACGTGCCCATCGCGGCGGGCATGGCCCTGGCCAACAAGAAACGCGGCAACGGCAAGGTCACGGCGGTTTTCCTCGGCGACGGCGCGACGAGCGAGGGCGCCTTCCTCGAGACCCTGCACATGGTCGCGCTCTGGAAAATCCCGCTCGTCATCGTCTGCGAGAACAACGGCTACGCCATCTCGGTGCCCACCCATGTCGGCAAGTCGGTCGAGGACATCGCGCAGCATGCCGAGGGCTTCGGTCTGGCCTCCGCGGTGGTGGACGGCAACGACCCGCTGCTCGTCCACGATGCCATGGCTCGCGCCGTGGAGCGCGCGCGGAGCGGCGGGGGAGGCACCCTGCTCGAGTGCAAAACGGTCCGCTGGGAGCGGCACAGCGCGATTTCGGCCGGCAAATATGACAACGAGGAGGAGGCCATGAAGTGGAAGAAGGCCGATCCCATCCCGCGCTTCGCCGCGCGGCTCACCGCGGAGTTCGGCGTATCGCCGGCGGAACTCGAGGCGCTCGCCGCGGAGGCGCGGGCCGCGGCGGATGACGCCCTGGCCTTCGCCAAGGAGAGCCCGCTGCCGGATCCCGGCGAGGTGGACGCCTATGTCTATGCGTGAGATCGGTTCGGCCGCGATCCGCGAGGCCGTCGCGGCGATGTGCCAGCGGGCCAATTTCGTCCTCGGCGAGGACATGGTGCGCAGCCTGCGACGCAGCGTGGAGCGCGAGACCAATCCGGTGGCGAAGAACGCCCTGGCCCGTATCCTCGAGAACGCGGAAGTGGCGGAAAAGCGCAGCATCCCGATGTGCCAGGACACCGGGATGGTCGTGGTTTTCGCCGAGGTCGGACAGGATGTGCACCTCACCGGCGGACTTTTGCGCGAGGCGATCGACGAGGGTGTCAGGCTCGGTTACCGCGAGGGCTACCTGCGTCCTTCGGTCACCGCCGATCCCGTGGAACGCAAAAACACGGGCGACAACACGCCGGCCATGGTCCACGTCGACCTGGTCGCGGGCGACCGGCTGCGCTTGCGCCTGCTGGCCAAGGGCGGGGGCTGCGAGAACATGAGCCGGTTCAAAATGCTCACCCCGGCCGCCGGCCGCGCGGGCATCGTGGATTTCGTGGTCGAGACGGCGAAAATCGCCGGACCCAACGCCTGTCCGCCCCTCGTCGTCGGGGTCGGCCTGGGCGGGTCGTTCGAGGTGTCGGCCGTCCTGGCCAAGCGCTCGCTCCTGCGCGAGACGGGCGCGCCCAGTGCCGCGGCGCATCTTGCCGCATTGGAGCGGGAAATTGTCGGGGCGATCAATGCCAGCGGCATCGGTCCGCAGGGTTACGGCGGCGACACCACCGCCCTGGCCGTCCATGTCGAGGCCGCGGCCTGCCATATCGCCAGCCTGCCGGTCAGCGTGAACATCGAGTGCCACGCCCACCGCCACCAGGAGGTCGTGTTGTGAGCCGCGCGGTGAGTCTGCCGCTCGACCCGGCCGTAGCGCGCGGTTTGCGCGCGGGCGAGGAGGTGCTGCTCAGCGGTGCGGTTCTGACCGGACGCGACCAGGCCTGCCGGCGGCTTTATGACGCGCTGGAAAGCGGGGCGGTCCCGCCGGTCGGGTTGCGCGGCGAATTGATTTACTTCGTCGGTCCTTCGCCCGCCCGGCCGGGCGAGGTCGTCGGCTCGGCGGGTCCGACCACCGCGGGACGCATGAACAGCTTCATGCCGCGCTTGTTGCAGGCCGGCGCCCGCGGTTTTCTCGGCAAGGGATATCTCGCCCCCGCGGTGAAGGATGCGCTGCGCGAACACGGGGCGGTTTACCTCGGGGCGATCGGCGGCACCGGGGCGCTCCTTTCCCGCTCGATCGTTTCTTGCGAGGTGCTGGCCTATCCCGAATTGCTCAGCGAGGCGGTGCACCGCATGGTCTTCCGCGACTTCCCCGCCATCGTGCTCAACGATTCCGCCGGCGGTGATCTTTACGCTGCGGCCCTCGAATCCTCATGAAAATCAAACATCTCGAAGCCATTCCCCTGCGGCGGGAATTGGAAACGCCGTTCCAAGGCGGCACCTACCGGATCACGGCACGCCCGACCATCGTCTGCCGGGTGGAACTGGACAACGGGACAGTCGGCGAAATCTTTGGCGGCGACGAGGAGCAATACCAGGCCGAGGTGGTGACCTTGGTCAACACGCACTACCGGCCGCTGCTTGTCGGCCAGGATGTGCGCGACCTCGAGAGACTCTGGGAGCGCATGTGGGCCTGCCGCGTGGATTTCGGCAACCGCGGCATCCACACCCTCGACCTCGCCAAGCACTGCATCCATACGCAGGCCATCGCCGCCGCCGATCTCGCGCTGTGGGACGCCTTGGGCAAGGCGCTCGGACAGCCGGTGGCCAAGCTCCTCGGCGGCCATGCCGATCGCGTCCGTGTCATCGGCATCGGCGGTTACATGAACCCCGGCAAAACGGCGTCCGACCTCGAGGCGGAGATCGCCGGGTTCCGCGAACAGGGCGTTTTCGGCATGAAGCTCAAGGTGGGGAAGAATCCTGTCGTTGAGGATATCGAACGGGCCCGCGTGGCGCGCCGCGCGGGAGGCAAGGACTTCCTGCTTTGCTGCGACGCCAACCAGTCATGGACGGTGGCCGAGGCCGTCGAGTTTGCGCGGGGCGTGCGCGACCTCGGTCTGGCCTGGCTGGAGGAGCCGGTCCGCTGGCACGACCAGCACGACGGCAACGCACGCGTGCGCGCCGAGGGCACGCCGGTCAACGCGGGGCAGGGGGAAATCTCCCGGCACGGCTGCCGCGATCTGATTGTCCGCGGCGCGGTGGATATCCTCAACGTCGATGCGACCATCGCCGCCGGCGCGACCGAATGGCGGCGCATCGCCGGCCTGGCCCAGTGCCATGGCATCGGCCTGGCCCACCACGAGGAACCGCAGGTCGCCCTGCACTTGCTCGCCTCCGCACCCAACGGCATCGCGGTCGAAATTTTCCCCAGCTACGAGCGGGATCCGATGTGGTTCGACCTGCCCGCCGCGCATCCGGTGATCAAGGACGGTTTCATGCACGTGCCCGACGCGCCGGGCTTCGGCGTTCCATTGCGGCAGGACACCATCGACAAATACCGCCTGCCATGAACCAAACCCCGTCGCCCTGCGCCATCGACGCGGGGGTGGCCATCGGCGACATCACGCCGGAGCCGGGCATCCAGCTCACCGGTTATGCCGTGCGCGAAGGGGTCTCCCGCGCGGTGGACGAACCGCTCGAGCTCCGCATCCTCGCGCTGCGCGATGCGGACGGCGCCATCGCCCTGATCGCGACCATCGACCTTTGCCTCGTCGATGTCGCCCATGCCGGACGCTTCCGCCAAGCATGCGCCGCCGCGGCGGGAACCACCGCGGACCGCGTTTTGCTCAACATCAACCACACGCACTCCGCTCCGGGGATCGGTTCCTACACCGCCTGCTTCCCGGAGGATCAGCGCCGTCTCCACGACACCTACTGGCGGCGCGTCCTCGCCGTCGCCGGGGAAACCGCCCGTGCCGCGGTCGCGCAGCTCCGCCCGGCGCGTTTCGCCGCGGGCTGGGGCGAGTGCCGGGGAAACATCAACCGCCGGCAGCGCGAGCCGGATGGCGGGATCGTGCTCGGCGAGGATCCCTCGGGGACCTGCGACCATTCGGTCGGGGTGGTTCGTTTCGACGACGCGGACGGCCGCCCGCTGGCCGTGCTCTTCCGCTACTCGTGTCATACGGTCACGCTCGGTCCGCGCACCAACCGCATCTCGCCGGACTTCGCCGGTCCCGCGCGGCGGTTGGTCGGGTCCGCCCTCGGCTGCCCGGCCCTTTTCCTGCAAGGCTGCGCGGGCAATGTGAATCCCGCCACCGGCATCGGCCAGGACGACGATGCCTCTCCGCTCGTGCTCGACGACAAGACCCGCCTCGGCCAGCGGCTCGGTGCCGAAGTGGTCGCCGTGGCCCAGTCGCTCAACACCCGCCGCCGCCGCAAGGAGGCGGTGTTCGTCGAATCGGTCGGCCGCTACTGGCTCTACGAATATGAAGGCATCGACCATCCCCCCGCGGCGCGCATTGCCGCGCGCACCGGAGAGTGGTCTTTGCCGCTGACGCCTTTTCCGGACCTCCCAGAAGTCGAAGCGGAGCGCGACGATTGGGCCGCCCGGCTTGAAGCCGCGCGCCGCTCGGCCGCCACCGCGTGGCAGGCCGGTCCGCTCGTGCGCTTTCTCCATTGGGCGAACCTCCGCCTCGCCGCCGCGAAGTCGGGCCCGAACCCGCTCGAGGTCGCTTTCCCGCTGCAGGAACTGCGCGTCGGCCCGCTCGTGTTCTGCGCCATGCCGTTCGAAACCATGACCGAAACCGGCCTCGCCCTGCGCGAAGCGCTCGGACCCGGCGCTTTCGCGCTCGGGTTCTCCAACGGCATCGTCTCGTATCTGCCCACCCCAGAAATCAGCCGCCAAGGCGGCATGGAAGCCAAACTCGGCTACAAAGCCTATCTCGTCCCCTCGGAAATCCCCGGCGATTGGGAACCGCGCCTCCGCGAATTTTTCACCGGCAATCCGTAAAACCTGCTGCGGACTCCGCCCGGCCACCCGTGTC